>DXJM01000512.1 GCA_019057355.1 Promethearchaeota archaeon
GGAAATTGAAATTAAAAAGCGAAATTATTTTATAAAATCAACACTATATCTAAATTAAATAATTAGCACATTTTTTTACGACTTATGACTTTCATTATCCCGATTAGATTTAAAAGAAAATGTCTAATTCTAGTCAAATGTAATTATTATAATCATTATATTCATATAATTACAAATGACATTCATTTATGTAACATCTTCTTAGGCTTCTATCTTAAAAACCTTTACCAAGAATTTAACTTTTATCTATAAATTTGACTGATTGACCTCTAGATTTAAATAATTGAGAAGATAAAAATCTTTTCACATTAATGTAAATATTCTTTTTTTAAATTCATCAAGAACGATGAATTGGTTCTAATACTCGATACAGAGTGCATCCTTTTTAAAAACGTTAGATAACATTACTGTTTATTGAGTTAGTTATTCGATGGCGTTTCGAACATCTGCGCTACCTACTTTTCTCGTACGAGATTTTTTTTTTTCCCTCATTTTATCACGATAATGCTTGTTAGATTGGTGTAATTTTTTTCAATCGGGTTGGAAAATGATTTATCGTTCCCAAGCTACTTAGAAATTTATCTTATTTAAATTGAATGCCTGCCAAGATTTTCTTTTCACGCTTGGCAGATATATTGTTTTAATATAGACATCAATCATAAAAATCATGTTTATTTCAGTTATTTTGAATTATTTTTCTTAAAATTATTTTTTTATCTTCAAGGCATGTCTACACGACACTAGGATAAAAAATTGGACTCTTGAAGAAATTAATACTTTATGATGTATGATATATTAGAAAACAAAGTTTTAGTAAAACAATATGATTCAAACATCACAATGGTTAGGATTTGATGAATTCTATGAACTTAATGAAGAAGGTATAATTTCATTTCTAAAAAAGAATATTGAATTTATCAACATTTTTGAGTTTTCACGAAAATTTATAACTTCTGGACACGAAAAAAAGCTAATTAATAGCGCAAAAAACAAATTTCATTCCATTCTCAAAATGATTAAGAGTCCTGAGCGGTTAAAACCTCTTTTAGAAGATGAGTGCGAAGCACTCATGAAAGCCACCCATGAAATACTGATTGAACTCATAGAATTTGCAGAGTCGGAGTTTTTAAATTAATTTTATATTTTTATTAGCTTATCCTCCTCAAATTTTAGTTTTTTGATAAAACATTTAAATACCTGTATTACATTAATTACATTAGATGATATTAGTTACAAGGATTGTTTAGTATAATGAGCAAGACTTGGATGATAATTTATGGCAAAAAAAGAGAAATCCGTTTTAACAATAAGAATCGATAATGATCTGGATGATATTATAGATGAAATTTGTGAAAGAAGAAGTATTACTAAAGCGTCACTCATAAGGAACTATTTAAAGATGGTTAAATACGTTCTAATATATCAAGATTCAATTTTATCTTCTAATAATAATGACCTTTTACTTATAAAAAGAAGTTTTTTTAAGAATCTCATCAATAGGTTTGATGAAGAAGTGCAAATAGATATTGGAATTGAATTAGCGCAATTTATTAATGATCTTTCGCGTCTCGAAGGTAAACCTGAAGATAGAGAATTTAAGTTAGATATATGTGAGCATTATGGTTTTTTTCCAAAATTCATTGATAAAGAAAACTATATTTTAATATCTAACAAATTTGGTCCAAAAAAATTTGTAGAAGCGTTCACTTACAAATTGATCAAGATGGGTTCCGAAGAGGATTTTGACAAATCTTGGACAGATGAAGAAATCGGAAAAAGTTCAAGCACGCGAAAAACCTATAATCAGAAAGTTAAGCCAATAGAAAGAAGTGCTGAACATTATTCATTTGAATTTGCTAAAATTTTACCAGAAAAATCAGATCAAGTAAAAGAGGGTAAAAAAGAGGGTAAAAAAGAGGGTAAAAAATAAAATTTTTAAAAAAACTACATTGTGTATTGCCATTACTTTTTTAGAATTAATTTTTTCCTTACAAGGTCATCTAATGTCTCTTGATTAGCAGCTCCTATATCTTCTCCATGCTTTAATTTAAGAAGAATGTCATACTCTTCACTAGTAAGCAATCCTAACTCCTTAGCTACATTTAATATCGATTCTGGAGTGCCAGATTCATCGACCATTTTTTTTAGAAGTTTTTTAATTGGAACTAATTTATAGTCTGTCAAATTTTAACCTCAGATAATATTATTTTCAATGCTCCTAATTTTTTTTTTTAAGAGCATTTTAGATTGTTGGATGTAATTAACAATGTAGTTTGTTTAAATAAATTTTTGCATTAGGTTAATGATTATCATGTCTCATGAAATATTGTTCTAAAAAATCAATTAGACCTAATATTGGAATTAACATGTTTTCCGGCCTGTAAAGTATTTCATAAATGATTTCATTTAAAATGCGCTCTATGGTGAATATTTCTATCAGGATGGGATTTACTTGTATATTTTCTAGTATTTTCTCTTTTAAATAAAGTTCCCAAGTAGTTAACATGGTTTGCCATGCCTTCTTGCGAAGATCTTTTTGTTCTGAATCTTCCAATAATTTTAAACGTTCACTTTCATTTAAAAGGTTCATTAAGGTATTCAACTTGATATAGCTCAATGATCTCAAAAAGTAAGCAACATCTTTTTCAATTGGATATTTTTTTTTTCTTTCTTGAATGCTCAATTGTGGGTCTCCTTCAAAATCCAAAAAAAAATATTCATAGTCTCCATTATTTTTATCGTATAAAATTTGTTCCATGTGCAAGTCTTGGTGGATAGGTTGAATTCGTATTTTTTTTTCCTTGAATTTTTCTCTTAATTTTTCACATATCTCTTGTACCTTTAAAATATCATCTTCGACGTTAGCAAGATTCCATTTATATGTATTAGTGGAATAGTCTAAATCATGAAGTTTTTTTAATATCCTTGAGGAGATTGAATTCACCTTGGAGATATGTTGATTAAAGAAATCTGAGAACTGGACATGATCCACACTAAAACTATCATTTTCAGGTTTGATGAGTCCTTTTAAAAAGAGATCAATACCAATTCCTATCAATGAAGAGATTTTTAACGATTCAATGCAATAGGTATTAATTGCATTAATACACTCATTTTTATTATATGATAAAGGATTTTTTATTTTTTCTTGGAAGTAAATCTCATGCATCATATCATTCAGTTCATTCCAATAAATATCACCAATATTTCCTCTATTTGAAACAAGTTCCATTATTCCAATGACATTAATGTCGTGAATATCTATGGATCCATATATCTTGGGTACATTTTTAAAACCATTCTCATTGAGAATTCTAAGTTTTATGATCTCTAAGTTTTCAGAATAATTTTTATAGGATTTTAATACATAGCTAACAAGCGGCTTTTCCGAATTTTCTTTTTTTTTAATCTCTAATGAAAATAAGGTATTTGTCGTGTTATCTTTTCCTAATTGCCGTAATAAAAAAATATATGTATTAGGATTGTTAAATGCGTCATGAATATCTATACTTCCTAGTATCGTTTTCCAAAAAAGTAGGCAGTATTCTGCCTCAAGAAATGTTATTTCTCTTGAAAATTGAATTTTTTTAAGGACCTGAATCCATTTATAATTAGTTTCTGAAGGATCAAGAATTTCGATCAAATCTTTAAAAGTAATTAAAGGTAAAAAATAAGAATTTGAGTAATCATTTTTCAAGATTGTAATGATAATTAAAAAAATATTCTCTGAAAGTGCTTTAAAATATTCAATATGAACTTTAAAATTTAGGTCATTTAAAAATAGCTTATTTCCAAACCATCTTTTTGAA
>DXJM01000513.1 GCA_019057355.1 Promethearchaeota archaeon
AAATTAAAGAATCCTTAACCCAAGATCCCCCAATAGCTTCTCCTCCTGGCTCCCCCATTTCTTCTGATACACCACCAAATCCCTCCCCCCCCTTAGATAAAGGATTTTACTTACAAAGTCAAGTAATTTCTGAATTAAAAGATGTTTTTATAAAAAGAGGTGTCTCGAACTAATATAAAAAAAGAAATGAACATGATAGATTATTTAACTCAAAAATATTTTCTACTTTTATCTATCTCCTTTTAATTTCTCAATTCTTTTAATTTCTTTTAATCGTCTAGATTTTGAAGAATTTCTTCTAATCATTCCCGTTAATCCAATAATAGCAATTACTCCTGAAATACTAATAATTATTATTCCCATTGGACTTGTTAAAAATGATATCAAGCCATTTTCACCATCTTCATTATTATTATCCGGCGTTATAATGGATATTACCGTTATTTCACAATAATCAAACGAAACACCATCATCATCATCGATAACTTGTAATGAGACAACATACGTCCCATTTATAGCATACGAATGGCTAACACTGATCCCATTTTCTGAAGGTGAACTATCTCCGAAATCCCAAATATAACTTTCAATGAAACCATCGAGATCACGTGACCCAGAGGCATCAAATGCTACAATCTCACCTACATTTACCGTTTTATCTGGTCCCGCATCAGCTATAGGAAACTGATTGATATGGTCAATCTCTAAATTGTCCTTGAGGTGTTCAATATTTCCATTATAATGATCAAGATCAACATCTCCAGAAATTCCCGACACAGTTCCCGTCCAACTGTATTGCCAAACTGTCCAATCATCCCATACACCAGTTTGCCGAGATGAAACATCCAAGCGTGCAATCCATAAATCGTATGCTGTTGCTCGAGCATCAAGATAATTGCTTGCATAGTTTAGATTGCAATAGATTAGTGGTTCAACTCCCGTTTGAGTCTCAAAATAATTCATAAAAGTGATTACCCAATCCGTGAGAGCAGTTCTTCCCAATGTGTATCCATCCTCCAAGTCGAGAACAGGTCTTAGGTATCCCTCAGTCATGTATTCATTTATAATGCTCACGAAATGTGCTGCTTCGGAAGTCGCAGAATTACTCTCAGGATGGGCAAAATGATATGCTCCCATTATCACGCCCGCATTTGTTCCACCGTTCATGTTGGCTGTAAAGGTAGGATCATTGTATGTTATTCCTTCAGTTGCTTTACAGAAGGCAAACCGATAACCATCTCCATACACGCTATTCCAATCAATTGTTCCTTGCCAGTGTGAAACATCAATTCCATCTACATATTGGGATACTGATTCCTCTATTATATCAACATAACTTGAATGACAATAACCTATTCTACCCCCATGATAAAATTCTAGCCAATCTCCAGAAGTATCATGGACGACAAATCGCATTTTATCATATATTTGTCCAATAATACTATAGGAGGTGGATGGACCATCCCTAACATTGAGATAGGTTGTAATATCTACTTCAAATACCCTATTTCCCGTTACTTCCGTTGTATACCATTCTGCACACCAAGCAGCTCTGTCATCAAACCAAAAATGCCACCATTTCCTATCCTGATCATCATATTCATAATCAAACGCTATATAGTCCTCGTTATCATTAATAACCCCTATGACTTCATAATTATTGCCCAATTCATTAGTTCCAGGACCAACTCTCACGTTCAATGCAGAAGCCGTGACTCGGAAATGATAATATCCTGCAGTATTTAGAGGCATGTGATAAAAAGTGGCACAAGAGAAATAGCTGATTTCATTCCAGAATGAATAATCCCACCTATTTGAACTGTGTCCTGACAAACCACAATCATGACTCCCAACTGAAACGACTAACATGGCATGCTGATATTTATCCCCATTTTTGTTACCAAATATGACAACATCACCCACTTGGATAGTTGAAGGAACATAAGCTCCACTATCAGTAATATATGTAGCAACTGCATTCTGATAATTTCTAAGATGAGTATTTAAATAATCACAAAATGGTATAGTTCCATGGCTGGATATGTCCCTATCCTCATCGGGGTAAACACCATAACCTTGCCCGTTAGCCCCTTCATGTAATGAAAGACCTCCAGCAATGAGACATTGGGATACATAATTAGCACAATCACCACCCATGGATGAAAAGTCGACATAAGAGGGATTCCTATCATTCCACCATCTACTAGCATAACCACGTGCCGCCTGACGATTATATAAACATGCCGTTGGTATGGTACTTGTACTTGTTTCAATTTGAAGATTTTTGTCATTTTCTCCAAAATTTTTTGAATCCTTTTTGATTTCTCCTTCTAAAGCTCCATCAATAAATAAAATTTGAAATATCAAACCAACAATGATTAAACTTGTAATAGATATTAGCTTAGTCTTTCGATAATATTGAATTTTTTATCACCAAATCCAAATCAATTGGTATATATCAATCTGTTATTAATCTGTATTTAAACATATATGGAAATACACTAAAGAAAAAATGAATGCAGATAATGTTCATTAATTTATATTCTTTTTTTACCTTAGACATGGCAACTTTTGGTTTTAGAACCTTCATTTTGCTGATCTTTCATTTCTCTCTGATTTTTTAGAACGCAAATATCCTTGAGATACACCAGGCATGTAAAAAATAAATTCAATCCAGAAGGTAATAATTAATTATTAATCAATATTGTTCAATAACTAATTATTTTCTTCATTTTTATAGGAGTTTATCTAATCTTGAAGTATAGTAGATACACGATTCGTTGGAAAGGCAACCTTGGGACGCTTTATTATAAAGGAGTGATCAAGATCGAGGGCCATGCGGCTTGCAATATCAAAAGAAATACCTATTGACATGTAATTTTCAGGGAACCAGTAGTTTCCAGTAGGATCGGTTGGTCCAACCACAATATCATTTTTAGAATTAGGTTCTGTCAACCCTGCGGGGTAGGTTATAAATGAAGAACAACAGGGCCCCCAAGGAATTGATATCATCGTGTTTTTGGTACTGCGAAAATATGCTAAGGAACAGAGATTTCGGATTTGCTCTGAACGGCCAAAACAGAGGAATGATTTTACATCAACATCCTCTACGTTTATGAATTCGGATTTTTGGATTACTGTATATTTACCTAAAGGGGTTATATTACCAACTGAATTTAATTGTTGTTGGGCTATTTCAGGATCAGCAAGTAAATATTCAGCTGCACCTCCCCTAAATTCTTTGGTGCCCGTTGAAATGAAATATTTTAAAGGTGGAAGGAAAGGTTTATATCCGAGCCAAGCTTGCCCTCCAGGACAGCATCCTTCTAAATCATCTTGCCCTAAATATATTGAATTCAAATTTTTGGTGGATGCTAACGTAAATATCGCCTTAGCAATGCAGCG
>DXJM01000514.1 GCA_019057355.1 Promethearchaeota archaeon
GAATGTTGTTTTGAAGCTGCATAGAAGCGAATACAGAGCAACTTCTGCTAACGGTCATATTAAGAAACTATTAAAGGAAGTAAATGTGGATGGAAAACGACTTACAGAAGAGGAAATAGAGAAATATAGAAGTAATTTCCAATTTGGAAAGAGACCTGATTACAGGGGTGAGGCATTATCAATAATCAATGATGAGCTAATAATGAAAAAAGTAAACGATGATGGTTTAACTTATATTTACATAAAAGAACCATTACCTGAAAAATTACGAATAGCCCTTTATAAATATGCAATTCCGCAATCGAAATAAGAAAGTGATAAATACTAAAGAATTTCTCTTTAAATTATATTTACAAATACCATTTTCCTTTTTCAGTTACTTCAATATATCTTGTTCTACCTTTCTCATTTTTTGAAATTTTTATTAGACCAAAATCTCATAAATTTTTTTTATAATCACTATTAGATTGTTATTATTTTATTTTTGCGGAAAGAATCATCCTTTTATGTTGTTTAATGGTTTTAATTTGTAAATCTTGATGGTGTTTTTAATTCATTAGGTGTGATCGTAATAAAATAAAATACTATCTTTTCAATTTATTTTAGTTTGAAAGAACAATAATGTTTTCCCTTTCGTTCAATCTATATAAATTATTCATGGATATATCAATTTCATTTAACAATTTTCTCGTGAGAGTATCATGTTTTCCATTGCTTTTTTCCAAAGCAAGTGTTATTTTATCAACTCTATCAACAATGTAATTCTTAACTTTATTACTTGGTTTCATTATCGGTAGATGTCTTATCATATATTGGTTAAGATTAATGGTGGTGTCCTTTTGATTGTTAATGCCATAAGTGCAATAAAAGCTCATCAATTTTGAATTTAACACGGCGCACATGTATTTCAATTCATTGATATCCTCATGAAGTAATGAATATATTGAGGATGTGAAGCATGAAGTACTCTCAGTGAAAGCGGTTTCAGGAACAATATTATTATGCTTAATTAATAATCGTGGACCTTTATAGAATTCATAATTATCCCCCTTTAAGGTGGCTGGATCAATTTCATCAATATTAAATGATTTTGATTTTTTTATATAGTAATTAGAAAAATCGTTTTTTGCGTTTATGAAAATGCAATTTCCATTGAGATTATTTCGGATCAATTTTTTTACTTCTTTTAAACCTTTTTCTTCTTCACCCCGTATCATCTTGGGAAAGTCTTTAATGTTCATGTAATTTAGATCTGCGATTTTTTCAATTTTATTTAGGAGTTGAAATTTTTCTAATGGAGGCTTTATTCTAATCCTATTAAGGTTAATGGTTTCCTGTCCACAATATTGACATTGATGATTTAGAGAATATACATAACTTTCCTTAGATTTAAACGCCATTGAACACTGATTATTAAAGCATCCCCGAAGAATGTCAAATTCCTGCTCTTTATATGTTATTATTTGCTTTTTAGGATAATCATATACTTCCAGGTCATGTTTTATATCATTTTTTTTGTCATAAATAATGATTTGAACTTCATTTGTTGCTTTTTTAAAAATATTCGGGCCGAGATCAAATATTTTATAGATGGATGCTTTTGAAAACAATTCATGTCTGAAATGAATGTATCCTTGCCTCAAAAGAAAACTTTTAGGAACTAAAAAACAAATTAGCCCGCTTGACCAATCTAATGCTTTTAAAAGGAATGAGCAATAAATATCCTTGTAAAAAATTCCTTGATCTTTTAAAATTTTCTTTTCTTCTTTTGATAAAATATTTCCATAAGGGGGATTACCTATTATCACGTCAAATTTTTGTTTAAATGATGCAAGAATGCTATTAACATGTTTAATATTTGATTTGATTATAGAAAATAGTTGATAATTAAAATTGTCAGGAAATGAAACCCAAGAAAATAATTTCAGGATGCATAATTCAATAGCATTGTTGTCTATGTCAAAACCATAGAGGTTTTTAACTATTAAATTTTTCAATTTTGAATCAGCTAAATCTAAGTTTGCCAATTTTAAAAATTCATATAGGCAATTAGCTGCACTTTCTAAAAATACACCTGTTCCGCAAGCTGGATCGCATACTTTAATGTTCAATAACGCGGTGAAAACTTTTTTTTTAATATCACTATCAAGCTTTTTAAATTCATCAACATTTCGTAAAATGCCATCCAAATCGTTTCTTTGTGCTAAAATCTGATTAATTAAAAGAACTAAAGATTCCTTGACCATGAAATCCGATAAATTTCTATCGGTATAATAGACGCCTTCTGATTTTTGTCCATGATAAGTGTTTAAAAAGTCAAGTTCCAAGGATCTAATGGATTTTAAGTATTTTTCTCCTTTCTTTCCATTTTTTTGGTTTAAAGACATTTCGATTGTCTTAAAAAGGAGGGATGTTGAATTAAACTTGTTCCCATCATTCATTACTTAGAATAAAGTGAAGAGATTTTTTAAATACATTTCTATTAACCTTTGATATCACTTTCACTCTCTTATTTGATGGATAGATTTAATTTGTTATTTCTTTTGTGTAAAGTCAAAATAAAAAGATGTAGATTGTCCTTCTACCGAAAAAACCGTTTTATATGGGATATTATGCAGAATATGAGCCATTGCTCTATTAGTTGTAAGAAAATCTCCATAAAGTCCTCGAATACCTTTCTCTTGAGCTATTTCAATAAGTTTATCCAAAAGAAATTTCGCAAGTCCTTGAACTCGATATTCTTTTGCCACGGTCATCGCAAATTCCGCAAATCCCGTGTTACTATTTAAATGATATCCAATAGCTCCAACGATTTGTTCTTCTTCTTCTTCTCCAATGACGGCAACGAGAGTCATGCTCGTTTGATAATCACATACAACTTTTTGCTGGATTTGTGAATGCTTGAAATAATTTTTTGGTGTAAAAAATCGCAAGAGCCGGTCATAATCAGATAATTTATAGTAGAGATCTTGAATTAGACGTTCGTCAGTAAGCTTAATTGGTCGAATTAATATGTTTTCTTTATCCTTTGTTTCAAATTTCCAACTAATTTCGGGATAAATTACGACAACGCCATCACTGGTCATTGGTATTTTTTGGTCATCATATATAAATCCAGTTTCTTTAGCAAGTTTGAGTAATTTTTCCCGGAATTTTGGATGAGCAATCCCTATCATCTGCAAGATTCGTTCCCTTACCGATTTTCCATGTAAATATGCAATGCCCCATTCCGTGACAACATAATGAACATCAAATACTCTTAATGCTACAGGCTGGATGTCTAATATAGGTCGAATACTTGATTTTCCCTCAAGAGTAATGCTGGGTAATGCTACAATGCACTTGCCTCCTTTTGTCAGCGCGGTTCCCATCATAAATTCCGCTTCACCTCCTATTCCCGAGTACATGCCAAGCCTGGTGTGGTTCGTTGCTTGTCCTATGAGATCGACTTCTAAAGCCCCATAAATGGAACAGAGCTTGTGATTGGTTGCAATCCTAGGCACGTGACAAATGTATTCAGTAGGGTGTATTTCAATAAAAGGATTTTTATCGACATACTCAAAAAAGTATTTAGAACCTATTATCAAACTCGTCATACAATGAGGAAAGGTGCTCTTGGCACATGTTACTATATTATTCTCAATGAGATCAATGATGGATTCAGGGAGCATTTCAGTATATATCCCGAGGTCTTTTTTTTCTTTCAGGTATTTGGGAAGAAAATGCGGTATCTTGCCCAATCCAAAGTTTAGGGTCGATCCGTTTTCTATTAAATGTGAGATATACCACGCTATCTTCTCCATTTTTTCAATTCTTTCCTTTTGATCGTGATCCGCATCGATGAAATCGTATTTATATTCTAATAGAGGAACATCTTCATAAACAAAATAATCGATATCAGACATTTTTATGAAAGAATTACCCATCGTCCAGGGCATTTGTGGATTTATATGAGCAATTACTATTTTAGCCACGTTGCACATTGTCATATTAATATCAACATTGGTACCTAAAGAACAAAATCCATTTTTATCGGGAGGAGATACTTGCACCAAAGCAACATCAATGAGGAGTCTTTTACCAATTCCTTTAAGAAGAGGAGGGATACCACTTGACATTATTGGAGTATAGTCGCTTATACCCTTGTTAATTGCTTTCCTCATGGATGGAGATCCAATCATAGATAACGTGTTATGTCTAAAGAGACTTGGTTGTTCTTCTACGAAAAATTTTTGATCGGATAAAGTAAAAAAATGATATATCTGGCAATCTACGAATTTTTCCATATTATTTGCTAACTGGCTTGTAAGAAGTACAGGTTCTGAGCACGCACTTCCAAAATACACTCGTGACCCTGGTTTTATTATTTCAATTAGCTTACTTGGAGCAATCTCCTTATTTTTATACTTTTCCCGCCATGAAGAGAATTCTAACTGAGACATTTATCTTTATCGAATTATTTGATTCATGTAATTTAATGTAATGTAATGTAATTGTATATAATATACGTTATGATAATTTTTTAAAATTAAGGAAAAAATCTTTCCAGATAATCTTATCTCGATAAATGTTCAATATATATATTTCAGTTTTATTTAGCTCCTGCTATGGTCATTATTTTTTTATGCTGGCGATTATGTTTGATTTTTAGACAGAACAGGCAGACATTCATCGTGTTTGGTATTCTAATATCATTTTTTTATATTTCCAACACATGACACGCTCTTAGTTTTAGTTCAATTCAAAGTTAGACATTAGCTAAACGATGCAATAATTTAAATTATGTCGTGAAGTAATTAAACCGTTCAATGGCAAGCAATTGGCATTTTACTATATCCTGGAAAATAAGCTTTAATATCTTCTCAAATGAGGTTAAAATCCCTTCTCCATTTAATGCTATGGTATATTCAACAGCTATATTATTATAACTATACAATCTAATCTCATTTAAAAAGAGCATTGACTTGAACTTGTTGGGAAGATCTTGCTTGTTAAAACACACAACAATAGGCATTTGTTGAATTTCATCCTTATAATATGAGCGGAGTTCTTTCCAAGAAAGAAGATTTCTTTTATAAGCACTTTCTTGGGAGTCAGCAACATAAATCAATCCATCAATCCCCTTCAAGGTTGTGGGGCGAGTAGTCATGTAAAAGTCCTGTCCAGTAGTGCTATAAAGGTGAATTTTAAGTTTCCAATGGCCATTTTGGAAGATTATGGTGCCAAAATCGAAGAATAGCGTTCTATTTAGCGTATTTTCAATGCTAATCAGTTCATCTAACTTGCCAAAATGATTGAATAACGATTTAATCGAAGTAGTTTTTCCTGAGAGAGCAGGACCGCAATAAACGATTTTTATATTTATTGTATTTTCTAAAGCGTTTATAATCATTACTTTTCCTAATTTTTCGTTTAAGCATATTTTAAAAAACAGGTTTAAAAAAACCGATAATTTTTTAGTAAAATCAGTTATTTCCTTTATATTTTTATAGGTGGAATGATTTTATATATTAGGGATTATGACTAGCACGAAAAGAGAAATAGAAGAAGACCTGAAAGCAAAACCGATTTCATCAGTAATGAAAAAAATGAAAAAAGACTATGATAATTCCAATAAAAAAGATTGGAGGGTCATAAGCTCGATGGATAGAGACGGAAATACAGATACTTTTATTACCAATAAACCCAATGCATATTGGTTAAAATCCAAGGAATTAGGTCCCTATTCTTCACTTTCAATGGGTTCTATAGTTCGAAATATTGAACGAGATATCGATGATCAAATAGGAAAGACATTATCTCCCAATGACATGCTTCGCTTGTTTGGTATGATGGTTCCAATTCAAAATAATCAGAATATCATTGCTGCAGGAATTGAAAAATATTCACAAAATCACGGAAATCACCTGAAAAAGATAATAGGAGAACGAGATCCTAATTTAGATCATCACATGGTTCGGAAAATTGATGTGGAGTTTACAAAAAAATACCCTCAAAGAAAAAACCTGTACATTTAATAAGAAAGAAGAAAATGCTATAATTTTTCTTTCAATTTGACAAGCTCATCCTTACTTTTAATAATAGGAAAGCTAGTAGCATAAGCTCCAGAGTTGTTTATTAATTCTTGGGTAATTGCCTGAATTTTATCTGAGCCAGATTTTCCTTCTAAACCACTAGCAAATTCTTTTATGGTGATTACTTTAAAATCATCAACATAGAAACTAATTCCTTTGCCTAGTTCTTCAAATAAAAATTGAAAACTCAAATCTGCTGCACGCTCGGTTGTAGAAAGAGGTTCATCGGGATCTTCAAAGGTATATGATACTTCAATCCAACGATTTCCACTGGGATCAGCAGGTACCATGCCATAAATATAGTCATTGGTATAGATCCAAAAAGGAGTGATATCTTTATCGAAAGAAGTATCGACAATTTTTTTAAACTCTTCAGCCATCTATCCAGCTCACTTTTTTATCTTTTTTGTTATACCATTATATCTTTAGATTAAAATTCATTAAGATTATATCTATATAGTTAAAAATCATTTTAATTC
>DXJM01000052.1 GCA_019057355.1 Promethearchaeota archaeon
AGTTAAAAATTTAATATTATAAATCAATTTACTATTCACAAATTCATAGGTTGAGATCATAATGTTTGGAGCAGGAGGAAGGGCATATGATAGAGCCCTTACAGTCTTTAGCCCTGAAGGGCGGTTATACCAGGTGGAATATGCTTTAGAGGCTGTTAGACGGGGTACTTTAGCAGTTGCCATAAAATCTGAGAAGGATGTATGTATTGCGGCGCAAATCAAGATTCCCTCAATTTTAATGGATGGGGATGCGATTGATAAAATTTTTCAAATTGATGAACATATTGGGGTTGCTATTTCTGGTTTGCATGCCGATTCACGAATGTTAATTAATTACGCTAGAACACAAGCTCAATCGTTTAGGCTTACTTACGATGAGCCTGTACGCCTTGGAATGTTAGTAAAATCTATAGCAGATTTAAAGCAAATGTATACCCAATATGGAGGTATTAGACCCTTTGGTTGTGCTCTCTTCTTTATTGGTATCGATGCAACAGGACCGCAAATTTATACAACGAGTCCAAGTGGAATTTATAGATCCTTTAATGGTTATGCAATCGGAAGTGGTGAAAATACAGCTAGAGATTATATCTCTGAAAATTATAAACCTGATTTATCATTTGATGACTTAATTAGATTGGCGTTAAATGCATTAAAAGAATCAAATGATGATGAATTAAATAAAGATACTCTTCGATTAGGATACGTCAATTCTGAAGAGAAGAGATTTAAAATTTGCACTAAAGATGAAAATGAACAGTATTTAAAAGCATGAACAGAGTTTTGCTATTTTTATTACTTTTTTTTCTTTTTAAGAATTCCTAAGGTAGTAAGAATCAAATGTTAAAATACTGGATGCGTAATATCTTTTTTTTACAGATAATGGAACCAAGGATCTATATGGGTAATTTGAAAGTAAAAGATTTAAAATAGAATAATTACAATAATATTAATTATGAAAAATCTAAAATTAAAAGGATTAAAATATTCACCTGGAAAATTTGAACTATTTGAAGATCGATTTGTGTTTTTTCCTCCCCAGATCATCGATATATTATCGTCAATTTATGGTGAGGGGGTTTTATCTTTATTAGTATGGCTTGGTAAAAAAGCTGGTTGGAATTTGATTCAAAATTGGGATGAGAATATTAATGCTAAGAATGTAAAAGACCTTACTAACATGTTTTTGGATATTGCTTCAAACCTAGGGTTTGGTAGGTTCGTGGCAAAAAAAATTTCAGAAGATCAAATTATCATTGAACATCACACTAATATTGCAACAGAATTAGAAAGCCCCGCAAAAAATATTTGTTATTATATCAAAGGATTTTTAATGGGATTTGGTGAATATGCGCTGTATCGGGTAAGTATCAAAGAAACGAGATGTTCTGTTGATGACCCCAAATTAACACATTGTGAATATGTCATTGAACCAAAAGAAGCTGTGGCTTGAATTATTTATTTCAAATTTTTTTAAGACAATTTTGGAAAAAACATTAAATATAAATTTCTTGACTTTCACATAAGATATATAACATGACATCGTCATAATTTCGTTCTTCAAATCATTTTGAGAAATAAGTGAAAAGATATGGCCAAAAAAAAAAAAATAAGAGAAGAATTTGAAAAGATATTTAAGGCCGGTAATGATAAAGTTATAAAAGAAATGTTAGCAAAAAATCCATGGCTGTTGGAAGAAATTTCCCAAGAAATGAATGCTGCAATAAAGGAAGAAGATCTTATTTTAGCTGCAATAGGAGTAATGGAGGATGATATGAACCATCCCGTCTCCCTTGAAGAAATCCTTTTATGTTTAAAACAAGATTTCAAGACAAGTAAAAATGTATCTCAAATAGAAGAATTACTTAAGAATGTTACTCGATTAAACCTCGTGAGAAAATTTTCAGACGGCTGGATCTTAACTGATGAAGGAGGAAATGCATGTGATGAATTCATCAAAAAATATCGCTCTAAATTGTAGATCTTTAACAAGATAATTTTTTTAGGATTATAACTGTAAAATTATGAAATTTTGTGAATAAAACGTTCAAAAAAGTGATTATTGGGTTTTGATGGAACAAACTACCTTTATTGGAATAAAATATATTTTTTTCTATGAATTTGGTAATTAAACATCTAAAATGAACACTCATGAATGAAAACAATGAAGAAGAGGGCAAGAATGGATTTGATCCAACAAAGGATGCTTTTTTCTCGGATTTAGTGGAAATGGAAGAAGATATAGCCACTGAAGGATATCAACTCGTTGAACATGCAATATCATTATTTAATTCAAAATATTATGATGATAGCATTGAATTATTGCGTCAAGCAATTGGATTATATGCTCAAATTAATAGAGAAGCAGAAATAAATGCCATAAATCAAAAAATATCTGATATATATATGCTAAAAGAAAGAGAATTTAGAGATATTGAAATAGCACTCGATCAGATAGAACCTGTCTCAGGAAAAGCAATAACATCCAGCATAAAAATTGAAGAAGATGCTGAAGAAAGACTAGAAAATACTCAAAATATGAAAACAGAATTGGGAGAAAAATTAATAACTGAAGCGCAAAAATTGATTGAAATTGATGAGTTCGATGAGGCACTTGAAAAATATGATGAAAGCTTCATAATTTATGAAAAACTTAATGATACATCTAAGCTTCAAGAAATAAGCGATTTTATTGAGGATTGTTATCAGAAAAAAGCAAGTTTTTTAAAAATTAAGACAGCAGAAAAACCTGCAGCAGGAGAAGAGAATGCGATATCACGGCAAGAATCGACATTAGATCAAAAAATCACAGGACTTCCTGAGAACGATATTGAAAAACAGATGAGGGTTAAGCACCTTTCAGGTCTAGCTTACAAGCTCTTAGCTCAAGCAACTGAACAAGCAGAAAATTTACACTACGATGAAGCTATTAATTTATTCGATGAGGCAAATATTTTATTTAAACAATTGAATTGGGATCATGAAGAAAAAGAAGTACAACAAAAAATTGAACAATTAAAACAAGATAAAGAAAATCAAATTGTACAACGGGAAGAATTACTCACAGAAGAGAACCTTGAAGTAGAAGAAACCGATGAAAAATTTGAGCAATTAGATAAAGAAGCAAGGGAACGATTTCAAGAATTAAAAGGAAAAGCGGAAAAAATTTTTGAAATTGAACGACAAAAAGAAGAAGATGAAATCTTCCAAAATGAAATTTCTGAAATGGTCGATAATGCTGAAAAGCAGGTGAGGGATTACGAATATGCCTTGAGAAAAGATCTAAATAAAACACTGGAGGAAATATTTTGTCCATATTCTGAGGTAATCGATATTTATACCGATATAAAAAATAGATTATTAGAGAGAGGATGGACGAATCAAGCCCAACCATATTACCTTCAGATTAATATTTATAAAGAGAAATTAAAAAAGCACGAAAAATTACGTGCGACTGAGGCGCAGAAGATCCAAAAACAGAAGGAAATAGAGGAAATGAAGAAAATGGAAAGCATTGAAGAGCAGTTGACTCTTTTTGAAAAGAAAATGGAGAGGTTAGACGACCTAAGAAAGATTGAAACACAAAAAGAAGATTTTGAAAATAAAATCAATACCATGGTAAACCAAGCTGATAAAATGGAGAGAGAATATACGATTGCCCTAAAAAAAAAACTTCATAGATTGTCCATATCCTGAAATTATTGAAATATATCGATCTATTCAAAAAATGCTTCAAGATCAAGGTTTAGATCAAGAAGCTTCGTATTATAACAGTTCAATCCATCATTATAAGGAAAAATTAGTAAAAGATAAAAAACTCCGTGAAATTGAAGCAAAAAAAGCTAAAAAAGATGAAGAATACCAGCAAACATTTCTAAAAAAGAATATCAGCCAACAACCAATGATCAAAAAAGTCGATCAGAGTAAAAAAGAAGCACAACAACGATTAAGCAATGCAATGTCTCTTATTGATGAGGTAGAAAAAAAGGTTAAAAAATACGAAATATCAATGCGGAGAAATATCTTGGAAAACGAAAGTCCTTATTTAGAGGCGATAGCGAAATATAGAGAAGCTCGAAAAATTTTGCAAGAAATCGGATGGGAAGAAGAAGCGAATAAATTAATTTCTACGATTCAGTTTTATAAAGAAAAAAAAGATAAAGATGATAAATTAAGAGCATTAGAAGAGAAGAGAATTAGACAATTTGATCTGGAAAAACAACAAGCTCTAATCATTCGTGAAGAAAAGAAGAAAAAGGAAGAATATGAGAAAAAAGAATTATATTTGAAAAAAGAGAGATATGAAAAGGATTTAATAGAAAAGAAGCGAGAACACGCATACATTCTAATGGATCACGCAAAAAAAGAAGTGATATTAAAGAATTTTGATAAGGCAATTCAATTGTATGAAGAGAGTAAGCAAGTTTTCAAGGAAATTAACTGGGAGAAAGGAATATCAATGATAGATGATTCAATTAAAGCTATCAATAAGAAAATAGAAGAATACGAACTAAAGAAACAAGAAATCAAGGAAAAACAACTTAAAGAAGCAAGATTAAAACTTGAATTGGACGAAAAAATATCGAAAATTCAAGGAAAAAATCAGCTTGCTGAAGCACAAAAGAGAGAGGAATTGCTAATGAAACAAAAAATAAAAGATCAAGAGAAAGATCTCTCTCAAGAAGCATATAATTTGCTTGAAATAGGAACTAGTCTAATAGAAGCGAAAAAATTTGATGAGACTATAGAAAAATATGTTGAAGCGAGAGAAATTTTTGCGAAAATTGGATGGACAATGGAAGTATCGCGAATTAATAACGAGTTATTATTAAATATCAAAAGAGAAAAACGAGAATATGAAAGACTTCTTGAATTGAGAAAAAAAACCGAAGAAGCTAAAGAAGAAAGAGGTGATCTGATAAGGAATGCTCAGCAGATTTCTAAAGAGTCAATTAAATCAAGTGTTATTAATAAAGTAAATAAAGAAGTCATTAAAAATTTAGAAACAGCAAATATTTTTATAGATAATATGAAATA
>DXJM01000053.1 GCA_019057355.1 Promethearchaeota archaeon
ATAGACCTTCAATTTTAGAAATCTGATTATTGGATAGTTCTAATAATTCTAATCTTGTTAAATGTTCTAATCCTTTGATATTAGATATATTATTATTTTTAAGCTCTAAATCTTTGAGAGCATAAAGATTCTGAATATTTTCTAAATCAGAAATATTATTCTCAGATAAATATAGGCGCTCTAAATTATTCAGCTTTGATAAACCATTAATATTTTTAATATCATTATTAATGAGCCACAACTCACGTAGATTAATAAGATCTTCAAGAGAATCTATATTTGTAATTTTGTTATCATTTAAATGCAAAGTTTTAATATTTTTGGGATAATTGTATTCTATTTGCTTAAGTTCTTCAATTGATAATCCATTAAGTGATATACTTCCCATTTTTGAAGCATAATATTTTTTATCATTATATAATGCATAACAGTCTTGATTCATTTTCTTTCCTTCTATATTTTTTAGTTATTTACTTGTACCGTCAACAAGCATGGCAATGATGCTATTTCTTGCACAATTCTCCTCAAAAAGCCTGTAATTATATTTACATACATCGCATAACCACCATTCCGAAGCTAGCACAACTTTTCCACTATCAAAATGATTATTTAATAAAAATAAATCAAAATTTATCATTCCCACTCTCTCGGTACACTCTGCCTGAATTTTCTCTTGAATCAATTCTTGTATGGAATATTTTTCATAAGTCTCAAGTCCCAAGAGAGAAGGAATTAGATACTTACTACTACCTTCATGATACCCTATCCTTACTCCAGCATACCTTCTTGAATAAAAATCATCATTAAGAAGCTCTATTTGTCCAGGAGGTGTTCTTCTCAATCCTGATACTGGTTGCTCAATTTTTCTAATAAAAAATAATGCTTTATAGAATACTCCATCTTTTTCTCCTTCAAAATAAATCAGGGATAATGGTTGTTCTCTATTTGCTATACCATTACTGGTTCTATATGCGTTAAAGATATTTTGTATTTCCCTTCTATCTTGCCCAAATAACCATGAAGGATCTACTTCTCTTCTTAAGGACGGAGATTCTTCAAGAATTTCTTTAAAAGCATCATTTAGTTGATCTTGATCAGTTCCTGCCATGATCATGGCTCTAGTTCCATCCTCTCCAAAAAGATTGATAAATTCAACATCATTATCTCTTAGATTTTGAAGTATCCGATTAGAAATCATATCATTTATTTCCTTTACTAGTTGTGGATGTGAGAATTTATCTTCTAAAATATTTCTTCTTATATCCATTAATTCATCATTATTTAGAATTTCTCTGTTTTGTATAAGATCTTTCAGGTCATATTCCAATGAAAGGCTATCTTTAATGAAGAGACTATTTAACATATCAAAATTGATAAATTCTCCCTTAATTTCTGATTTCAAAAATGCAATTTTTGCAAAAAGATTAAATATCTCCCTAGAACCACCTTCAAAAATACCTCCGGCTCTAAATAAATAATTCTCTAACACGGTCAGAGCTATTGATTGATCATTTCTTAAAGTTTTAATATCAATTCCTAATTTTTGAATTCTTGAATCAGTTGATTTTAGATTTTTAATTTGATAGATCAATTCTAAAACTTTGTTGATTGTTTCATCTTGATTTAGTGTATTATCTTGAATCCAATCGTCTAAGATTTGAATATCTTTAAAAAGAATTTCTGAAAGTTTGCTTTTTGATAAATGGAATATATCTGAAATCTTGTCGATTAAAGGTTTTAAGTCATTATTTATATTATTTGCTCTCATTAAATCTCCAGATCCACCAATTAAACTTGGGATCAATACCAATCTTGCATTGGGTGAAATCACATCATTCGGAGCTAGTACTCCCTTAACGATATCTTCAAGAATATATTCATCTTTACTCAGTTGAAAATCAACAATCTCGATATCTCCAGCAGTCATTCCCTTCTTATATGCAATTGTTATGATTTCGTTATTTGGTCCAATAGTATTTTGAATTGTAATCTCATTTTTTTTCGCTAGTGGATTTACCATCCCGACAATTGGGTAGACCTCGTCACCCCAATCAATATTGAAGCTACATTCCCAAGACAAAAAAAGAGATTAATAAGACAAAAACAAGGACTTCTGTAAATATTTTTTCATTTATTTCATCATTATGATAAAGTATGGGAAAATAATATTGAAAGAGATAAAAATAGTTCTAAAAGAGATTAACTGAAGTTTTTATATAACTGAAAGTTTAATTCAATCATTTTCACTCCAAATTTTCTTCAATTTCGAAAAGATAATGAACCTTATAATTTTATTCGATAAAATTAATGAATTAATCATAACATTAAATGTTCTTTCTGAATTTAAAGAGAAATAATGTTCGTAATAAATAAAAATAATGAAAAAATTCATGTAATATCAATGGAAAATAAGTTAGATTGTAGTAGAGGGAACTGTTTTCCAAATACAAGCCGTTTAAAACACTCCCGTAACATAAATGATTATATTTAAATCATTTTTTTTATCACAAAACATTTAATTTTTGGGATTTCTATATTTATCTTACATAATTTAAAAAATGAAAGAAAAATATAATTAAAATGACATCAAATATCAATGATATTGGTAAAAAAGCATTAGAACTTTCCAATCACGATAGGGCCTTGTTAATTCGTAAACTATTACAAAGTTTAGAAGAAGGAGAAGAAGAAGAAAATCCTGAGGTATCCTGGATCCAAGAATCTAAAATGAGATACAATCGGTATAAACAGGAAAAGACTTCAGAAAATCCTGCAGGACACGTGATGAAAAATGCAAGAAACAAGTTGAAATGACATCAATCACCTTTATTTTAGAAGCTGAAGAAGAAATGAATTATTCAGCTCAATATTATAATCAACAAGCCTTAGGATTAGGAATGGTATTTTTAGAAGAAATTGAAAAATCACTTGAACATGTTAATGATGCTTTAGGCATGGATATCCTGCAGAAATTAGAAAAAGGTCTGGTCGTAAAAAAAGAAAGTATTAAGCTCTATTTCGATTTTCATGAAATTAAAAAGCCTTAATATATCTTCATGATCGGATATCATTTCACAACTTATTAATTCTTTATCAATAGCTTGATCAAGAATATCTCGTGCACCATCTAAAAATATACAATGAGTTCCTGCCTCTATCAATAGTTCTTTTCCTTTAAATAATTCTGCTATTTTTTTAAATTTTCTTGTATTTTTTAGAATTTACGGATTCTCAAGGTTTTTCCATCTGATATGATAAATTTATTTTTTAAGTTTATTTTTTGATTCGATATTTGATCCAACACGTTTTTAACAATATTATATATATTTTCAGGTGTTTGGGGGAGAATTCTAAATAAAATCACGCTATAAGGATGTTGTTTGACATGAAAAGTTAAATATCCGAAATCCTTATCCATGGTCAAGATCGGTTGTTGGGTATCTTCAATATATTGAATAATTTTTGCATCTTCAATCCCTTTTTTATGGTCTCTAATTGAGAATATTTTAAAATTTTGTGCTCTTAATTCTTTAATCACGGAATTTGGTATATTTTCATCAGCTATGAATTGTATTGTCATGAGAATATCATTAATAAGGGTAATTTCAAAAAATTACATGTAGTAGAAAAGATTAGGGGGTAATGCCAAAAATCTCTTCATCACGAATGACTTGATGAGCATATTGGAGAACTGCTAAGAAATCTTCGCTCTCAAGTTCATATTCTTCTTGAATCTGGTCATAACTCCATCCAGAAGCTAAAAGTTCCAATATGAAATCAACTGAAAGCCGAGTTCCTTGGATACAGGGTTTTCCCGCACAAATTTTTGCATCAATAATGATTCGATCTGGGATTTTCATTATACAAGTAAGAAAATATATTTAATTTGAATATATAATAGCAACACGGTTAAAATCGGATATTTATCTCTTTCATCTTCTAGGCTATTCACTTCTCTTCTAATTGCTCGGATTAATATCTTTCTTAAATTATTCCTCAAATGCTTTAACAATGGGTTTTTAATAACAATTGTTCGTTCTTTTTTCATTATAAATTATTGATTTTCTTGATGCATTTTATTTATTTTATCTAAACTCTTAAATAACCTATCTAATGAATCAGATATCCACAAAAATAAATGACCATTATCATTAACATATTTTTCTA
>DXJM01000054.1 GCA_019057355.1 Promethearchaeota archaeon
ATAAATTCATTATAGTATTCCATAGATTAGTTATCTAACTATTTAATGGCATTGCTTTGCCTGTGATTTTCTCATTTGGTTATAAACGAATAAAAAATTTCCAGGAGAAAAAAACACGATCTTAAGGTAAGTTAACACTAGAATCTTTTTTCTAACCAATTTATATCAATAAATATGAAATAATTTCCTTTCGAAATATTTTTTTTACGTGGAGTAGTTTAAAATAAAATTTATAAACATTAACAAACATAATATGATATAATGATTATACCTTATAGCTTCGAATATTACCTGTATTTAGTATTTACTATCATCATTTTAACTATAACAATGGTCGCCGCAATAGTATTATTTCGAAGAGTATTATCACGGAAAAATGCATCTGGAAAATTTTCATTTGATTTCATTTTTGCAATGTTCATATTATTCATTAGCTGGTTTTGTTCAAGGTTTTTTTACATGATTTTTGATTTTATCCTTACTGGATTTAATGAAGCCGTGTATATTCTCATGCCTAATATCCTTTTTTATAAGTTAGGAGATTTTTCTGTTTCAATAGGATATTTTGCAGTTTTGTATATTATCGATAAAGAACTCTTAAATTTTAAAATGAAAAGGATTCCTGCTATTCTTGTTCTCGTTCTTAGTGTAATTCAATTAATATATCCTGTTATCACACAAGCGGATTTTGAGGTGGTGGTTCTTTTTGGTTATATTGGTGTTTTATTTGTCTTATTAATTTTTTTATTGTTCCTATATGTTGGAATAAAAACGCCAAGTCTGGGAAAATATGCTTACATGATTGCGCTTGGAATTTTATTAATAGGTGTTGGTTCGATAATAGGGTCTTTTGCAGCAATGACAGAATTAATTTCTTTACTTTACACCATGTTCTTTATCTTATTGGCATCGGGAATTCTCTTAATGGGATATGGCGTGTTAAAATTTAATGTTTAAAGATGGTTTAAAGGAGCAATTTGGAGGTAATTTTTAAACTAATCGGAATTTTAACCTTGAAATGATGTTCTACTATATCAAATAAAAAGTTCAGATAATCCGGTAAAACCTTTATGTTATTATATTTTTGTTTTAAATAGTCCATCAATTTTTTTATATCTAAATTTTCTCTTGAATTCTCAATAAAATCTTTAATCGCATTTGATAATTTGTACACTTTTACATTTTCATTTGAAAGCAAGATCAAACTCGATTTATTATCACGTTCTCCATAAAATTTCTGGATGATAATATTTTCAATGATACTTTTCTTTGAATTAAAAATATGATCTTTATCGTTGATTATATTGTTTCCAGAAAAGACAACATGTTGTTTATATTCCTTTTTATTACTCAAATATTCTGCTTTTTTAATGAATTCTAAATTGGGCTTGAAAATATCTTTTAAAATTGAATTAAAGAAGTTCTTGAAGTGTTCATTCAAGAAATTATCATTTGAAACATAAACTATTTGTTTTCCAAAATAAATTGCCCTTAATATGCTGGCTAAGATTGAAGGTATGAGATTAATTTTTATAATGTCCAAGTCATAGTGGTTTTCTGCTAATAAACTTGATATGTCGTAGTCCATTACTATTATAGGAAGCTGGATTTTAAAATCACAAATAAACGAATCTCTCACTTGGAGATTTCTATCAACATATATCACGAATGAGTGTTTACAAATGAAATTTTCTTCAACATTTATAGTTGATATGCCTCGAGGACTGTGCTGAATAGTATCTTTTTTAACATCTAAAGTTCCTTTACTTTTACAGGCAGGGCAAGAAAAATGAATTATAAAATTTGAATCATCAGTCATATTAAACAATGGGAATATATGTTAATGTGATCTAGTTAAATTTTAACTATTTAATTTTATTGACAATTATATCTTTTTTATGAATTTGAAAGGTTTAAAAACTGTAGATTCACACCTTAGAACTTATAAATCCCAAAATTCTGCTCTAAAATTAAACTATTCTAATGAATTCTTTCCAATCCACTCATTTTCTTAAATGTGTTATTCCATTTGAATGGAAATCCCATAGAAGGATCAAAATAAAAGTGTCTAATTGAGCATTTAAGGCCGTTTCTGTGAATCCTTTTTCTCGAAGAAGGGTTTCTTCTACTATTTTTCTCTTTATAATATCACAGCTGATAACTATAATCATCTCCTTATTATTAAATTTTCCCAATGTTATTTTTGATTCAACAGGAATAATAGAGCCCTCTTTTGTCATAAAAGGAACGTTACAAGAATCAGTTTCTCCCTTTATTATCTTTGCTGCTATAATAGCAGCTTCATTCTGTAAATCCTCTGAGGAGTATCCTAAATGTTCTTTAACTTTTTTATTAATATGTAATATGGTACCTTTCGAATCTAATAGGAAGAGAAAATCTTGCATGAAATCATAAAAATGAGAATGTTCATCATCAAAAATTATTAAATCTACGGCATTAACGAATTCATTTATTATGATTTATTTTAAATACTCTATTTTATTGAATTAACTTGAATTAACTAAAATAATTTTCCTAATTTTTTATTAGTGCTATTCTCTCCTAAAAGATATAAAGTTTTTAGAAGTTATGAAACTTGGAATGATTGTAGGTTTCATTTTTGCTATAAGAATAATGAGAAAAGAAATATTTAACATCTCGTTTTCCAATAACCTTCGCAGATATGTATAATAATATATAACAATTAAACTTAAAAAAAACCTTGAGATCCTTTATATCAAATTAACTTTTTATTTAAAATGGAGAAATGAACATGCAAAATTTAGAAATTGTAAAAGATGTATTTAATGTCGGATATATAGACTGGGAAGTAAGAAATTTTCATGGATATTCAACTCATAAGGGAAGTTCTTACAATGCTTATATTGTCAAGAGCGGTAATAAGACCATTTTAATCGATACGGTAAAGCGACCATATTTTAATTATTTTTTAAAAAATATTAAGGCAGTGTGCGATCCAAAAGAAATCAATTATTTTATCATGAATCACGTGGAACCTGATCACTCCGGGTCATTTCCATTAATAGTTCCGCATCTCCCAAATGCGGAGATCATCGCCTCCGTGAAAGGTGTTGAGATATTGGAACAACATTATCATGAGGAATTAGAAGGGGATGTATTCAAAAAAATACGTGCCGTTGGAGAGGGGGATAATTTGGATGTAGGAAATGGTAAAAAATTCTCTTTTATACCAATACCAATGATTCATTGGCCAGATTCGATGGTCTCATTCATGTCTGATGAAAATGGTAAAAACGTATTATTTTCTAATGATGCTTTTGGTCAACATATAGCCACATCCAAATTTTGGGATGATGAAAACATCCTTTCTGAAATATTTGAACAAGCAGCCAAATATTATGCAAATATATTATTACACTTGTCTAAATTAATTGCTAAAACACTTCCTGTAGTAGGGACCCTCCCTATTGATGTCATATGTCCATCTCATGGTGTCGGATGGAGGTCTCACATCCCTGATATCGTTGAAGCATATACTAAATGGTCTAGTGGTGAAATCGATCAACATAGCGTTTTAATCGTATATGATACCATGTGGGAAAGCACGGCAAAAATTGCGAAAGCACTATATCAGGAAATTTTTAGTAGAGGCATCCTTGTAAAGAGATTTAGACTAACGGAAATGGATTATAGCGATGTAATAACTGAGGCAATGAAAGCAAGAGCAATCTTAGTAGGAAGTCCGACCTTAAATATGGGATTGTACCCTACTGTGGCTGAATATCTATCCTATCAAAAAGGATTAAAACCAATGAACAAGATTGGTCTTGCTTTTGGGTCATATGGGTGGAGCAAGGGTGCTGTAAAGGCAATAATCGAGGAACTGAAGGCAACGAAATTTGATGTGATGGACGAGACAATTGAAATAAAATTCGTCCCACGTCTAGAACAACTTGATTTCAAGGATATTGTTGATAAACTAATTGAAAAAATGGAAAAGGGGGCTTAAAATGGATTTTTCCTTAACTGAAGAACAAAAACAACTCCAAATGAAGGCAAGAACGTTTGCGTTAGAATACGTCCTTCCCGTTGTTCATAAATATGACGATATTGGAATAACTCCATTGCATGTCATTGAAGAAGCATGGAAAGCAGGGCTCATGAATTTAGACATACCTAAAAAATATGGTGGAAATGAGTATGGTTTACTTGAGTCCGCATTAGTCGTTGAAGAAATAGCCGCAGCAGGCCCTGGAATGGCCACGAGCATTTTTGCTAATGGTTTAGGAGAAGAACCCCTTTTAATGTCTGAAAATGATTCTTTAAAGGAGGAAATTTGTAAGGATTTATTAAAAGATTTTGGATTGATATCTTTTGCAACTTCAGAACCTGTCATGGGTTCTGATGTTGGAGGGATGATATGTAAAGCAGATAAGGACGGAAATGAATGGGTTCTCAATGGAAAAAAATATTGGATAACTAATGCCGGTCTTGCGAAATATATTTCACTATTTGCGAATGCCGACCCTAAATCAAGGCACAAGGGTATCTGTGGGTTTCTTATAAGAACCGATAAAGAAGGTGTAACAACAGGAAGACCAATCGAAAAAATGGGTCATCGATGTTCCAATACAACTGTTGTAGATTTAAAAGATTATCGCGTCCCTCCAGGTGATGTATTGGCAGAACCAGGGAAGGGATTCCCCTTGGCAATGAAAACTTTCGCACGAACTCGCCCAATCATCGGAGCAATGGCAACAGGTTTGGCGCGTTCTGCAATGGAATGGGCAATTCATTATGTTAAAAAACGTAAAGCTTTTGGTCAACCACTTACAGAATTTCAAGCACTTCAGTTTAAAATTGCTGAAATGTACCAAAAAGTAGAAACCTCGCGATTAATGACGTGGAGAGCGAGCTGGGATGCCGACAATGGAAGGAACCCTCTTCTTTGGGCTTCAATGACTAAATTTTATGCAACAGAAATTGCCCTCGAAGTTGCAAGTGATGCTTTACAATGTTATGGAGGGTATGGATATGTTAAATACATGCCTATTGAAAAACTCTTTCGGGATGCAAAACTCTACCAAATTTATGAAGGAACAACAGAAATACAGAAATTAATAATTTCAAGACATGCTTTAGGAGATTACCAACCAATAATGCCATCGATCGAAGATGTTCCATATGCTCCTGTTGATGAGGATTGGTTGGAAAAGACGGAATATTTGAATGATATCGTCCAATCAAAAGGCGCTAAAAAAGCATGGCGATGTCGTATCTGTGGACACGTTCATTATGGTGATGAACCACCAGAAGAATGCCCTGTCTGTAAGTATCCTAAAGGTGTATTTAAAGAAGTATGGTCGAGATAATTCTTTTTTATTTTATTCTTTATTTTTAAACATAATCTTTATATTCTTCAAGTAAATCTAAAAATCTCTCTTCTTCCCCAAA
>DXJM01000055.1 GCA_019057355.1 Promethearchaeota archaeon
ATTAAAAAAAAACTATTCATACTTTTTAAGGATTAAAAATCATGAAACAGAATATCGCATTTTTAATATTCTAAATAATATTTCACAATATCTTAATTTAAATAGGAATATTCGAAATAATGCCGCTTATTTCTATAAAAAGATCATAAAAAGAAATAAGAAAGTCATTAATAACATCTCCCTGATTGCATTTTGTATATTTTATGCTGCTCGAAAAGAAAATCATAATGCACCTATAACAATTAATGAGATATCTAAAGCATTTCAAAACTTTGGACACAGGGTGAATCCCCGGCTTATTTTACGGGACGGGTTGACCTATAAACATCTAATTTCAAGAAAATTGATACCACATAAGAGTGAAGATTATCTTATTAGACTAATTGATGAAATTATGGATCATAAAGATTTAAAATTTAGGTTGATAAAAAAAGGTCTAAATTGGGAAAAAAAAGAATTTCAAGATGCACTCACAAAAAAATCCCGAAATATATTAGATAATCTAAGTTTATGGCAGAGAGGGGGCCGAAATCCATTTATATTAACAGCAGCCATCATATATCTAGCAGATAGACTAATAGCAAGAGAAACTAAACAAAAAGCAATCTTAACTCAAAAAATAATATCTGAAGCGACGAAAATTGCAGAATATTCAATAAGGGATCATTATGTAAATCTATTAAAACCATTATTTATTACATAGTAATAATATATTCTAAAAAATATGATTTAAAGATTTTCTTTTAATATATTTGCTTCTGTAGTGTAGTCCGGTCAATCTCTTAAGCACATCCTAATTAATAATGAGGATCACGCATGCGAGGTTCTCACCCTCGTGACCCGGGTTCGAATCCCGGCAGAAGCATTTTAAAAAAATATTATTGTTACTTCTTATTTTTACTTGAAGAAGGAGATAATATCGTATTTAAAAAGGTAAAATGATTCTATGGCTGGATTCTTCTGATATTACTTAAAATCTTAAAAAGTTTCAGTAAAATGTTGGAATATTTATCTATTAAGTCGATTTGAGTTTCAGATTTCATTTTTTGATTTAATAAATAAATCTTTTGGTTTATTACTTCAATAACATCGTTAATATGCTGCTGATTATTTTTGTTTATATCGATTTTTTTATTCTCTTCATTATCTGTCAGAATTAGTTCTTTTGTTATATTAGTGTTCTTGCCTTGAATCTCATCGACTATAATAACTTCCCTATTACATGCAGGACAAAAAATAAGGCCATCTGGTTTTCGGAATATCGGATTATTACATATAGGACACGCATGGTTTAACATGCTATTACCTGTCCTGAGAAGATGTGCCATTTTTTTTATATCTTCATTCATGAGTCTCACGTAATTTGTTGATCTTCTTTTTAATCAGTTTGAATAGCAAGTAAAATTATTGTTCTCTTGCTCTTATTTTTAAAAGATTAACAATATATCCTGAAATTCTATTTCTTAAGTGTTTAGAGTCGATCTCAACATATTTATCTAGCAATTTTTTATTTTCGTCAAAGTTAGTAGTAAAAATATCTGGATATTTGTTTATAAGTTCTTTTGAAACACTCTTGATCAAAATTGTTCTTACTTTTCCCATTTTGTATCTATTTTATTCTTCACTAATTTGAAAAATGAAGTGTTTCTTAGAATAAAATTTTTACTAAAAATATGACTTTTTATATTTAGATAGAAAAAGTTATTGTGAAAAATTATCATAAAATTATAATAATTACCATACTGTGTTCTATAACGGGCTGCAATATTATAAATAGTAGGTTTAACTGCCCTTCTACTTTCACCTATTTAAATTATAATAATGACATTTATCACCCTGATGGCAATATTAAAATTAAGGGATCTTGGGAATTAAATTTAGATAAAAACACATACTATCTTGATGAAGAATTGACAATTAATGCATCTTGGGAATTAAATTATAATCCTGATACTCAAGTATCATATGTTAAGATCCAAATCTACGATTCTCAAGAGGTTATTAAATGGGAATCGCCTATTTATGATGAAATTGGTGCTCGTGAAGAGAATTGGACTGTTTTAATAAAAAACTTGGATTTATCCTTTTTAGATTCATCATGTATTTTGTTCATTACACTTTATGAATATTTCAATGATCCTCTTAATGATTCTCCAATAGAGAACTATTTACTAATTATACAAGTACAGATTTTAAAACGCGATATCTCTTGTGAGCTTGTGGGGTTCAATAATCTTTTGAAAAATGGAGAGGATTTGAGTTTTTTTGCAAAATTTTTTTATGAAACTTCAAAAGGTTCCGTTTTATTAGTACATCAAAGCATTTACTTTGAATTAGTGAAGGAGGGGATGGTTCTCCACACCCAGAATTATAAGACAGATTTTAACGGATTAATACAAGTTAAGATCTCTAACATATCAGAAATTACAGAAGGGTACAATTTAATGAGATTATATATAAATAATAACTCTTTCTTCAATTCAATCGAATTGAATTATAGTCTATTCATCGAGAACAATAATTTCATAAACCATTCAATTGAGATTTACATTATTCTTCTAATCTCTGTGATTTTAATTGTAAGCTTGACATTCTTACTCATATATAGAAATATTATCAGATCACGACAAAAAACCCTAACAGAATTAACAATTGAATTTTAAAAACACGGTTAATATAGCACTTTTTTCTGTTTTTGTTCCGACAAAATTTCTGAAAATTATTACTCTGTTTTATATTATAAACTTTTTTGATTTCTTCTCCTTAATATATTGTCTAAATG
>DXJM01000056.1 GCA_019057355.1 Promethearchaeota archaeon
AAAAAAATAATTGATAAAAAAAATAAAGGAAATTTAACTATCTAAAAAATATGTTAAATAGTGATGGTATATGGTTCAGAATAATAGTGTACCTCAAGATCTAAATACTAAGGAAAAAAGGATTATAAAAGAGGAAATCAACATCCAAGCATTTTGGCACGTAATTTCATTTTTTGTACCATATTTGCTTTCATATTTACTCCCTGGAATTCTCTTTTTTACTTACATCTTATTTGTATTTGAACCATATGTATTGAAAACAGACAATATCATCGCGTTATTTACCCAATTAGAACCTTTATTGTCTTTCTTATTAATTCCTGGAGTAATTATAGGATGCTATGTCATACATTTATTTTTAGTCGCAGTAATTGTTCGATACCTATGGAGATATACCGAAAAAAAAAAACCATCAAAAGATGGAGTCATTCCCCGAAATATTCCCAGTAAAACATTAGATTATTATCATATTCGTTCGTTCATGTTAAAATATCCAAAAAATTTGTTCAATAAAGGGTTATTCCCTTGGTTGGCTAAGTGGGCTTATAATTATATTGGAACGAATAAAATTGGAAAAGGTTCGATAATTGAAGAGCAAGTATGTGGAGATAAATACTTAGATATAGGAGACAATTGTTATATAGGAGTTAATAGTATTCTCGCATCTCATTTAGTAGAGGGAATTTTTGGGAACATAAGTTATTTTAAAATTAAAGTTGGAGACAACGTTACCTTCTCAGGGGAAAATGCTATAGCTCCTGGATGTGATATAAATGATAATTCATATTTATTACCTTTGGCCAGTGCAACCAAATTTAATGTCATTAAAGGCAATAACTATTATTTTGGGATTCCTTTACGAAAAATATTTAAAAGTAAAATCCAAGATTACTTGCAATTATCTGAAGATGATCTAAAGAAGAATCAAGTGTCAAGAGAAAATTAATCATTTTTGAAATCCCAAAAGAAATATATAGGAGATAGTGATTTAGAGGTGATAAGGAATGGTAGAAAAAGAAGAAATGAAACCAGAACCAGATGAAGATTATATTATTGATTTTATAACCAGTAGTGCAATAAGTAAAGTTGGCTTAAAATTTTTATTGGTATATATCCCCATTTTTTGGTTCAGTGGATTGATTGTTGGAGTTGCCTGGTATCAATATATTTGGTTCGCAGTAAATACAATGAATCCAATTTGGTGGATCATTCAAATCCTATGCTTGCCATTACTCCTCATTGGAATAATCTATCTTTTTATAATATCAAGTGTTTTTTTCAGTAAATTGCTCCTAATTTTAATAAATTTAATTCATAAACCAAAAGAGGGAGTCTTCTTGGCTGAATGGGGGGACCAAGACTTTGAATTCTGGTGTTTAAGGACGGAGATAAAAAAATTGGTCTTGTGGTTCATGAATAATTGTCCAACCCCCCTTGTGGATATCTTAGGATTTCGCTGGTTTGGCTTAAAATTGGATTTTTCTAGCCATTTGTATGACTGTTGGTGCGATCTTGAATACGTGAAGTTTGGGCGATCAGTAATGGTAGGGCAAGGTGTAACCTTAATGGGATCCATGGTTGTCGGAAAATACTTGATCATTAAAAAGATATATTTGGATGATTATGTGGTTCTAGGTGGTCATGCAACAGTCTCTCCGGGAACTATCATCGGGAAGGATACTCTTTTAGGAGCATTTGCTGTTACGACTTATAATCAAGTTTTAGAACCCGGCTGGGTTTATCTCGGTGTCCCTCCACGAAAAATAAAACCAAATAAATATGATGAATCGAGGAGGGATATTTTAGTTAAAAAAGAAGTTGATGAAGAAAAAAAATATGAAATCGAACACGAAGTAAATATCGATGAAGATAAAAAAGATCTCTTGTAAATAAATAAATAATTAAATAATAAATTGAAAAAAAAATGAGCGTGCCATCTTCTCTAAGAGTCGGCCCTTTTACAGCATTAATCTTGGCTAAAAAGAGATACCTTTTATTCTATTTATTTATAATGTGGATAAGCATTCTTTCAGTTTTTTTTGAATTTTGGATATTTTGGCAGGAAATGTTCAATTGGAATTTTATTTTTCAATGGAGGATCATCCATTTTTACCTTTTTCTTCCGCTAGTCGGTTTTTTTGCATATATCACGATTGTTTTTGTTTCACTATTCTTTTCTAAAATATTATTAGTACTTGTTAATGTTTTTCACAAACCTCGAGAAGGAATTTTCTCGCGTGATGTATCTGATAAAGATTTTCGTTATTGGAGCCTGAGAAATACCATAAAAAGATGGCCTGTTTGGCTAGCGCATAAATTTCCCTTTCCCTTTTTAGATAACATCTGTTTCAAGGTTTTTAATGTCAAAACTACCTTCAATAATTCTCTATTTGAAGGATGGATTGATTGTGAATTCATTGATTTTGGAAAAAACATTGTTGTTGGACAGGGAAGCATGGTTCAATCCTCGGTCATAATTGGAAATCTTCTCATAATTAAAAAAACGATAATTGAAGATAATTGTCGCATAGGAACCCATTCTTTTGTCATGCCGGGGACGCACATGATGAAAAATACGGTTCTAGCAGCCACTTCTACAACCACCATAGGGCAAGTATTAGAAGAGGGCTGGATTTATGCCGGAATCCCGGCGGTTAAATTTAAAAAAAACAAGTTCTTTGAGGATAATTTGCAAGAAATAATTGCAGGAAAAATGAAAGATATTAACACGTTGCAGGAAAAATACGAGGACATATATTTAAGGCGGCATGATAATAAATTAAATTTAACTATTAATGAAGGAAATTTACGGAAAAAAGGGCAACTTGATGAAAATTTTAAGAAAAAAAAACATCGATAAAAATTATTATTAAATAATTTCTAACTCATTCATCAGAAATTTTTTTAACTCCTTACACCGTTTTTTTAGATCTTGATTATTTACAAAAAAGAAATCAGGTCTTGTACATAAATTATCGAAAATGCATTTATGCTCGTCATAGTCGTATATTAAAGGATAAAACCTACAACCTCGCGGTCTAAAATCATATATTGAACAGAGTTTAGTATCGCAATTGAAAAAATAACAATGCCCATTTATATTTTTAAGCTGATAACAGCTTGAAGTTATTTCCAGTGCAAAATCGTTCATTTTTATTTTATCGGGATAATTATTCAAGATTTTTTTGATATCCTGCATTGAAATGGGCATTTCTGTCTCCAAACAACATTTTCCACCACATTTTTTACATATGTTTGCCATTTAAATCATGCTATCCATTGGTTTCATTTAAGCACTTCTGTTAAATTTAATAAATTTATTAATTAGTTTTTGT
>DXJM01000057.1 GCA_019057355.1 Promethearchaeota archaeon
GAACTTTTAAATGAATTTACGCAATATCCGGGATACGACTATGAGTTAGATGTATACGGGGAAGATGGAATGGAATTTAATGAAACGGACATGGATTTATTGCTCGATTGGTTATGGGGGAATGGAGGTGCATGGGATCATGGTTCATTTTCTGAATATTTACTTCCAATATTAATTGTTGCAAATTATGATAAATCAATTGAAGAGTTCTGCTTACAAATTTTATTGGAGCAATGGACAAATGGAACAATTCAAGGATATCCCTTATATCCCGAAGGATTTCCTCTTCCCTTGGGTTCTGTAGTTATTTATGGGTTTGAAATTGGATATCAAGGTCCTGGTCAAGCGGTCATTCCAACGAACATATCTTTAGAGTCTGCATTGGCATTATGGGATCCATTAAATGAAGATTCATTAGTCTCCCCAGCAGGATTGGCAAAATGGTTTGCTGCGGTTGGAGGAAATGGTGATGCTATTAATACATTAAAAAATGCAATTGAATTAACTGATGGGGCAATGGATCTCCTTTTAGCTTGGATACCAAACTTCCAACGAAATGTGATGCCTTACCTTGCTCAATATCAATATAATTTACCCGCAGATTCCATAACACTTGGTAACATAGTTCAAGGAGTAGGAATTGTAGGTGGCAGTATCTTTATCGGATTAGGCGCATTAGGCTTGGTAGGTAATATCATTGCTAGAAGAAAAAGAGTAAATCCATGAGAAATAAAATCTTGAAATAGCGAATAACTTCCATTTTTTTTATTTTTTTTTCAATTTTTACTTAAGTAATGAACACGTTTCGAAAATTTTTAATATTATTCCGTTTTTGGATAATTAATACTCTACTGATTAACTATCATTAAATAATATTAAGATAGATATTATGGTTACTGAAATGAAAAAAAAGAAAATAACCGCGATTCCTAGCTTAGTATTATTATTATCCGTATTTCTCGTATTAGTACGCGTTGTAGTATTATTATAAAGCACTACCAATAAATACTTATCCTTGAGCTTTTATTGGTAGTATAGTTAATAATTATTAAATTCAAAAATGTAGGAGATGAAAGAAATGACCGAAAGTCAGGAGAAAAAAATTTCTGATACGCGAAATAAAGAAAGGCAGGCTAAATTCAAGAATTTATCAGATATTGATATTAAAAGACTTTACACACCTGATGATATTAAAGATTTTAATTATAATCAAGATCTAGGAGACCCTGGAAGATATCCTTTTACAAGAGGTGTCTATCCTTCAATGTATAGAGGACAATTGTGGACAATGCGCCAATTTGCAGGTCTTGGCACGGCAGAACACACGAACGAACGGTTTAAATTTTTGATTGCCCACGGTCAAACCGGATTAAGCGTGGCTTTTAGTCTCCATACGATATATGGATATGAAGCTACCGATCCTCATTCACTTGGAGAAATTGGGAAGGAAGGAGTTGCAATTGACACATTGAGAGACATGGAGATATTATTTGATGGAATCGACCTATCAACGATTAGTACGAGCATGACAATAAATGGTCCAGCCGCTATTTTACTTGCAATGTATATTGTTGTTGCTGAAAAACAAGGGCATGCCCCGAGCGAACTAAGAGGAACAATTCAAAACGATGTTTTAAAGGAATATATGGCTCAGAAATCATGGATCTTCCCTCCAGAACCCTCAATGCGTTTAATCATCGATACAATAGAATATTGTTATAAAGAAGTTCCACAATGGTATACAATTAGTATAAGTGGATATCACATCCGTGAAGCGGGTTCAACTGCTGTTCAAGAATTAGCATTTACACTTGCAAATGGATTTGCTTATATCGAAGCAGCCATAGAAAGAGGGCTTGATGTTGATGATTTTGCTCAAAGATTATCATTTTTTTTTAACTCACATAATAATTTTTTTGAAGAAATATGCAAGTACCGGACCAGTAGAAGAATATGGGCAAAAAGATTAAAAAATAAATATGGTGCAAAAAATCCATCATCAATGAGACTCAGATTTCATACCCAAACTGCTGGAGTATCTTTAACTGCTCAAGAGCCTGAAAACAATATAGCTCGAGTAACCTTGCAGGCATTAGCAGCTGTATTGGGAGGCACTCAATCCTTGCATACCAATTCATTTGATGAGGCACTCTGTCTTCCTACTGAAAAAGCTGCGAAAATAGCATTAAGAACCCAACAAATTATTGCTCACGAATCAGGAGTATGTGATACTGTTGATCCTCTAGCAGGCTCCTATTATGTTGAATGGTTAACAAATAAAATGGAACAAGAAGTTGAAAATTATTTTGATAAAATCGATGAATTGGGTGGCGTGATTCCGGCAATCAGGGCAAACTTTTTCCAAAAGGAGATAGCCAATGCTTCTTATAAATATCAACAAGAAATAGAAAATAATGAGAGAATTATCGTGGGAGTTAACAAATACAAGCAAGAAGACTCGTGTTCCACCGAAATTTTAAAACTTGATGATACAATTGCTGAAGAACAAGTCAAGAAACTTAATGATATTAAAAATTTGAGAAATGACAAAAAGCTTGCTAGTAAATTAGAAAATCTTAAAAGAGCTGCTGAAGGTACTGAAAACCTAATGCCATATATACTAGACGTTGTCAGGGAATATGCATCGATTGGAGAAATTATAACCATATTAAAACAAATATTCGATGTATATAGGGAAGATTCGATATTTTAGTGAGGAGGGTAAACATGTCAAAACAAAAAATAATTAAAGTTTTAGTATGCAAGCCAGGATTAGATGGTCATGACAGGGGTGCGAAAGTAATCGCTCGAGCTTTACGAGATGCTGGAATGGAAGTTATCTATACAGGACTTCATCAAACACCCGATGACATCGTGAATACCATCATTCAAGAAGACCCTGATGCGGTGATGTTAAGTTTTTTAAGTGGTGCTCATAATACCTTATGTCCCGTAATAATGGAAAAATTGAAAGACCAAGGCATAGATGATGTTTTAATGGGAGTTGGTGGGATAATCCCCGAGGAGGATAAGATTACTTTAGAGAAACTTGGCTATAAAGGATTTCAAGGTCCAGGAACAGAATTAAAAGAAGTCGTTGAATTTGTTAGGAATAATTTGAAGAGATAAATTAAAATGGACTATTCTGATTTGATAGCTAAATTAAAGGAAGGAAGCACACGGGCAGTAGCACGATTAATTACTATCTTGGAAAATGACATTAATGCTTCTGAAGCGATAATTAATTCCATCTATAAAGATACAGGCAAGGCTTACATTATGGGAGTAACGGGAGCCCCAGGAAGTGGAAAGAGCACGTTTATATCTACGATTACTAAAAAATTTCTTAAAAAAGGAAAAAAAATTGGCATAATATGTGTTGATCCAACCTCGCCTCTTACAGGTGGCGCATTATTAGGGGATAGAATCAGAATGAAAGAAAATTTCTCGCTCAATAATGTTTTCATAAGAAGCATGGCAAATAGAGGGCAACTTGGTGGATTGGCAAGAGCCACCGAAGATACTATTAAAATCTTGGATGCATATGGGTGTGATATTATAATAGTTGAAACTGTAGGTGTAGGTCAATCTGAAGTCGATATATTTAAATCAGCCCATACAGTAATAGTTTTATTGGTTCCGGGCATGGGTGATGATATTCAAGCAATTAAAGCAGGGATCATGGAAATAACAGATATTTTTGCGGTCAATAAAATGGATTTACCGGGTGCTGATAGAAAAGTAACAGACATTATTCAAATGTTAGAAATGAACATGAATTACAATTACACTTCGGAAAATGCCAATAAAAATAATATGAAGCTCAAGCAATGGATTCCTGAAATTGTAAAAATTAATTCTATAACGGGGGAAAATTTTGATACCTTGCTTGATATTATTGAAAAACACAAGGCTTTTATGGATAAATTAGAAATTTATTCAAGTTATTTAATAAACCGTATTAAAAGCGAAACAATACAAATTTTGCGGTATAAATTGACAAAGAAAGTCGAAGAATTAATACATTCTAATAAATTAATTGAGGAAAACATTTCTCAAGTCGTAGATAAATCGTTAGATCCATATTCAATGGCAAATTTAATCATAAAATTAATTGGTTTGGAAGATTAATTACTTTTTTTTAACAATAAGGAAGCATGAGTATTATTATTGTAGGTGGAGGAAAATTTGGCTTGAAAGCAATAGAATATGCTAAAGAAATCTGCCAAAAAGCTATTCTAATTGATAATAATCCACAATGCCAAGCAATAAGTCTTTCAGACAGGCAATTCAAAAATTATAGTGAATTTAAGGAAAATATTGCACAACTAAATGAAAATGAACTCTATTTTGTCAACGACGAGATTAATATTATTAATGAAATAGTAACATTGATGGATATTAAATACGTCATTCCCGTAGTCCCCATCCACTTAATGGCATCTATCATTTCCTTTTTTATTCAGAAGAATTCTATAAATCTTATTCCTGACATTAACGGCACCAAAAATTTTACCTTTTCATGTGATAAGAATTTATTATTAAGTTCTAATATCCATAATGGTATAGTCTTCCTGTCCCACGCGAAAGCTGATGAATTATGTCCAGATAATTGTTCTGGACCTCTTAATTTTTGTCCTCATTTTAAAAGAGAGAAATATAAAACCATTACCCGCTATTTAAGAGAATATTACAAAATAAATCATTATATTGATATAAATGAGGGGGAGATAATCAATATTACCATAATCATTGAGAGCTACCAATTAAAACCGGGACTTGGGGGGTTGGTGGGAGATGAGATTAATACAATTATAAATCTCTTGGAGCATAAAATATCCTCCTATAGAGATAAATATTGCAAAATTGTAGTTGCTACTACTTGCAATTGTCATGGTGTTATTACTTTTTTTAAAAAAGAAGAAAACTGATTTTACATTCTAACACATATATATTTTTCCTATTTTATAATAAGATATATTTGCTTTAGCTTCATATTTTTCCTCAGTATTAAAAAAAATTATACAAATAA
>DXJM01000058.1 GCA_019057355.1 Promethearchaeota archaeon
AATTATAATTATGAATGAGATGACAATTTTAAAGAATCTCATGAAAAACATTACCGAAATAAGATAAATTTAAAATAGCATTTAAGTAAAAATTAATTTAGAATGAAAAAGAGAAGATTTTTACTTTTATGAATTACTTATACAAATTATTAAAAGTAGTTCAAGGATAGGAGTTGCAATTATTTATTGACATTTAGAAAAAAAATCTAAATTTTTGATATTAACATGATGAATAAAGAAGATGAGGCTCGTGATTTTGATGATAATGCCATTCCTGAAGTTTTTGAAATTATAGAGAGAATTCCTACAAAATTTATCAATTCGAGAGTAATTGTATTTGATCCTGTTCATGCATCATATCTCTACGTAAAATATAATTATTTTGGGAGTCCTTTAGGTATCGCAAAACCAAGATTGGAGTTTTTTAATCGACCATCAGAACTTTCCTTGATAGAAGCTTATTATCTAATTTCCCGGGATAAAATAACCATTTATGATAATAAACTGAAAAAATTTTTATCCCCTGACGATTTTTATGAAATTGCCAAAAAAGTACATCATAAATTTGAAGACAAGTATATTATTTATAAAGATCTACGTGAAAAGGGGTACGTTCCCCGACCAGGATTAAAATTTGGGGCTGATTTTGTTGTATATAAGAAAGGTCCTGGATTAGAACATTCATCATTCATAGTGCATGTGCTCCCTAATGATTCAAAAATTTCAGCAATTGATATGGTCCGCGCGGGAAGGCTAGCAACGTCCGTGAGGAAAAAGTTTGTTATCGCAAACCCTTTAACTCAATCTTATTATTTTTTCGAGTGGTTCAAGCCTTAATCAATAATACTAGTGCTACATTGAGGACATTTTTTTACAAAGTTTGCAACAATCATTCCACAATATGGACACGTGCGGATGAGTGGCTTGCGGAAATTTATTTCAGTACTGAATGGTCTTGGCTTATTTGACTGGGAATTTTTATTATCTTTTTTTGTTTTTTCAGTCCAGATGCTTGTCTTTTTTTGAAAAATTCTTGCATAAAAAGGACTTTTAAAGCCAAAAAATACAGGTCCAATCATTAATAACAGAAAAAATAATAATATTAAGAAAGATAAAAAACCCTCTATTCCCAAATTTGTAAAGATATGAAAAAGATAAAAAAGGAACAAGACATACAGTATAAAGATAACCACTCTGACTAATAATTTCTGTCCATTAGATCCAGGAGCATTATTTTTATTGTTATTAGTATTATTCATTGTAAAGCAGATTTTCAACATTTAAAATTAGAACATCATTTTAGAAAAATTTTTTTCTAAGATCTTTTTTAGCTTCCATTACATAGATTTCATCTCTTTTTGAGATGATTTCTTTTTCAATTTCTTCAGAAACGATATCTTTTTCAACTTTAAATTCGACCTGAGAAAATTGATTGTTTAGATAAAATGGCGTGAATTCCGTTCCAGAACCTTGGAAAAATTTGAAGAAAAACTCATAAAAATGTAACCTAATGTTATTAATGAAAGCAATCATTCCTTCTAATAGAATCACGATAGTATTCCCAAGTATTAAGACAATTATTCTAAGAATTTCAGCAAATCCACCTGTTGCTATGAAATCCACCATTGCCTTAATTGTTATCATCAAGGAAAGATGCGCAAGGGCGAGTGCTAATATTCTAATGTAAGATGCCGAATTACTAAGAACGGATAATAATGTTTCAAATGCTTCTATGGATCCTTCTCCCATTAAACTTCCAAGTGATTCTTTTTTAAGATAGGAAACCCTAAAAAGTTTACCTAATGGCTTTAAAATGATGAGCAATAATCCAGGGATTAAAGGCAATAAAATTGGATAGGGGAAGCTTGTCCACGAAGTAAGATCAAATCCCCATACAAATAATAATATTGTACCCCCAGAAAGGAGCAATATTTTTACAAATGAATCTGAAAACGCCATGTACTTTCTATCTTGTCTCCAATAATTGAATGCTTGTATTAACCATCCAAGATTTATGTGAAAGACTCCAATTAATATCACAAATTTAAAGATATAAAATAGATTGGGTCCTAAGGGATTTTCCAATAGAGGAATTAATTTTATATTAAAAAAATATTCACTACCAAAAGATATTCCATATAATAAACCCCCTAATATGGATCCCCAACCACAATAAAAAATAATCCAACACATATTTTTAAAATTCTTTCCTCTTTTTCTCCTAAAAATTAAAGTCCCAAATAAACCAGCAATAATCAATACTAACCCGTGTCCAATATCTCCAAACATTAATCCAAATATAAGAGGAAATGTTAGTGCCAAAAATGGTGTTGGATCGATCTCCGCATAGGAGGGAACTCCGTACATTTTTGTGAGAGTAACAAAAGGTCTTACAAAAAATATGTGTTTCTTTGTTAGTGTGGGAATATTCTTTTCTTTAATCGGATCTACTTCATTTTTATCTTCAAGTTTAGAAATTGATTCTTCAATATTAGTTCCATGAAGCTTGTCCTTACTTATATCTTTATTCCTTAATTTTTTTTCCTTAACAGGATGTTTTTTCAATGTCCGTGATTGAAAGGCAATTTTATCTCTAAATTTAGAACTAAATTCTTCAATTAAAAGCTTTTTTTCTTTTAAAGGAACAAAAAATTCAATAAAGGAATTATCTGTTGAGATATCCTCAAACTGCTGTTCTGCCCATAGATATTGTTCTAGATTTTTTATTATTTCATTAAATGCTGAGAATTTATGCAAGTTCTCGTCTCTAATTTTTCTTAATTCTTTTTCATCTTTTACCAGCGAAGTTTCTACAAGCTCAATCTCTTTTACAATTCTAGTAAAATTAATACCCTCATTAGTTAGATATTTCTTTAAGATGGGGATTTCTTTAGCATGAATGACATTTATCCTCTTTTTTAGATCTTCTTCACGATTCTTAGGATAAATTATATAAAATACGAGAGAATCTTCTGAAATTAAAGAGGTTTGATAGATATTTGGAAATTCCGAAAAATTCAGGAGATTTTTCAAAGTATTATAATTTTTAATATAAGTTGTATAAACTTTAAAATCTAATTGTTTGAAAACGGATAAACTATATCTTTTCAAATTAAATCTTTCTAAAAAGATATAACTTTTTTTAATTTCCATTAGATTCTCAAGTTCAATTTTAGCTCTCACAATATATCTGTCTAATTCATTATATCGATTTATAAAAAAATTCAATTCTTCATTGATATGATTTATTAATTCTTTTAGATCGTTTACTTTAAATTTTAATCTCGATTCTTTACTAATTTTAAGATCTTGAAATAATTGCTCTGAAATTCCGATTTTGTTAAAAAAAGAATGGATATTTTCGCTTAATTTTTTAATTTTTTGTTCTAGAGAATTTTTATCAGCAATTTTCTCCATTGTACTTATCTTTTTATTTTCTTTAATGTGAACTAAATTTAATCCTGCTAAATAATTTAAAAAACTATCCTTTTCGCTATTAGAAATGGAAACCTTAAACAAGCACATCAAATTTGAATCTTTCATCATTTAACTCCTTTCATTCGAAGCTATCTTTCTACTAATTAGATTTTTAGTTTTTTTTAAACGAACAAAGCTTTCTCGCTCCGATTCCTCTAGTATTTTTTTTATTTTGATAATATCTTCATTTATATTTGGAATTATGATATTTTCCAAACCATTTATTCGTCGATCTATTTTTTTAAAATGATTTGTAAAAATAAGCAATGAATCTTCTTTTTCTGCTAATTGAATGAGTTTTTCAAAGAATATTTTCAGAATAGTGATTAATTCATCTAAATAATGACTTGAATCTTCAAAGGAATATGCGGGGAGGTGCTTTTCTTCTCTTAATTGATAATTTATGCGTGAAGTGTTTATCCCAATATCTCGAATAAAACCTACATTTACTTCAGGTTTATATTGTATTTTACTTATTTTGCTTATCATATTTACTTGATTTTTACCCATCTCCTTATAACATTGATTTAATTTTATCATTACCTCCCTATAAAGCTTGAAAAATTCTTTTCTGTACGAAACATAATTAGAGTAATTCTTTCTTATTTGAAACATCAACATTTCTCTTTTAAATCCTAAAAAGTTTTTCCCTTTTAATGCAAAATTTAACTTTTTTAGCAGATTAATGAAATTTGTTTTTGTGGGTTTAATTTCTCGAAAACTAATAAAATCACACCATTTCTCCGTAGTATTTATTGATAAAATTCTCATGAATCCTGATAAGGTGATCTGAGGGTAGAACAGATAGCACTTTCCATGCAATGTTTAATGTTTGTTCAAAATCACGATCTTCAGTAAATCCTTGATTTAGAAACATGTTTTCAAAAGATTTTCCAAATTTAATTAATGCTTTTTGTTCTGGATTAAGCCCCTCTTCCCCGATAATAGAAATAAGATCCTTTACTTCAAGAGCACTGGAATATGAGGCCAACAATTGCGAACTTACATCAGAATGATCCTCACGCGTATTTTTTTTTCCAATAGCATCTTTCATTAAACGAGATATAGATGCTAAAACTTCAAAAGGAGGATAAATTCCTTTCTTGTGCAAATTTCTATCCAAGACTAATTGACCTTCTGTTATATATCCTGCAGTATCGGCAATCGGATGTGATATATCATCATTTGGCATTGTTAATATAGGAATTTGCGTGATAGACCCCTTTTTTCCTCTTATTTTTCCAGTTCTTTCAAATAGAGAAGCAAAATCAGAATATAAATATCCAGGATAACCTTTTCTACTTGGTATCTCTTCTTTGGCAGAACTCAACTCTCTCAATGCCTCAGCATAATTCGTCACATCCGTTAAAATAACAAGAACATGCATGTCCTTTTCGAAAGCAAAATATTCTGCTGTCGTGAGGGCGACTCTTGGAATTATTAATCGCTCCATTATGCTATCATCAGCAAAATTAATGAATGATATGATACGTTCTCTATTTCCACTTTTCTCGAATTGATCGAGAAAATAAGAAACATCATCCTGAATAATTCCTATTCCACAAAAAATAATTAAAAATGATTCTCCGGTTAATACTTTTGATTGTGTAACTATTTGAGAAGTTAATTTATTGTGAGGCATTCCTTGACCACTGAAAACGGGCAATTTTTGACCCCTTATTAGGGTAAAAAGTCCATCTATCACGGAAATACCTGTTTGAATAACATCAGAGGGATATTCACGAGCAAATGGATTTATTGGTGATCCATTGATATTTCGTTCAACATCAGTGATGATGTTTATATCAAGGATTTCCTTAGTTTTAATATCAATTGGTTGTCCAAATGAATTGAAAGTTTTTCCAAACATGTCTTTAGAAATGTCAATCTTAAAAGGTTCTCCAGTAAAAATAATCTCGGAATTATTTGAAGATAACCCTAAAGTATCTTCAAATACTTCAATAACAATAAATTCTTGGTTGATTTTTATTACTTCTCCATTTCGAGTTTGTCCATTTTCAGTTTGAATTACTACACGCTCGCCATATTTTATATCATGTTGATTTTTTAAAAATATTAAAGGCCCAATGATTTGCTCTATTTTAGTATATAAAACGCTCACGTCTATCACCAAACATCATTTTTAATGACTTAATTTCTTCAAGCATTTTTTTCTTGAATTTTAAGATACTTTCATATTCTTCATTAGGGATTGATTTACTAATCTTAAAAATGTCATTTATTGTATTAAGTCTTGTAATATCCTCAACCAGGAATCCCAATTTAAGAAGTTCTTTTCCTTCATAATAGAGGAGAATTATTAATTTAATATGAAACAATAATTTAAAAATTGGGGTAAAGCAATCGATATTGTCAAATGCACTTTGAATAAGAAAGCTATTTCTAATTAAACCTCCTATAAAAAGGATTAATTGTTGTTCTTCTGGTAAATTTTCTTTACCAATTAACTGAGTTATATTTTTTAATTCGTTTTCTATGGATAAAATCTCGTTAACCAGAATTCTACAATTATTCCAATCCATATCACTAAGTTCTTCCCATTTATAATCTTTTTCATTCCACCAATCTGAAATATAGTCGGGATAATTTGAATAAGAACTCAACCAATTGATCGCTGGATAATGCTTGGAATATGCTAAAGCAGCATCTAAAGCCCAAAAAGCTTGAACAAAACGCTTGGTTGTTGCAGTAACCGGTTCACTAAAATCTCCAGAAGGGGGTGATACTGAACCTATTATCGTCAAGGATCCCATTCTTTCATTTTTCAATGAAGATTTTCCCAATGTTGTTACCAAACCAGCTCTCTCATAAAAACGTGATAATTTTGAGGGTAAATATGCAGGATATCCTTCCTCTGCGGGCATTTCTTCTAGTAATCCCGAGATTTCTCTTAAAGACTCTGCCCATCTTGATGTACTATCTGCTAAGACAGCAACATCATAGCCCATATCCCTATAGTATTCACCAATTGTAACTCCCGAAAAGATACTTGCTTCTCGAGCAGAAACGGGCATGTTTGATGTATTTGCAATAATAACAATTCGTTCTAATAAGGGACGTCCGCTTTTAGGATCGGTTATTTCTTTAAATTGAGTTAACACATCCGCTATTTCATTTCCTCGCTCGCCAACGCCACAGTAAATTATGACATCGGCATCACTCCATTTTGCCAGACTCTGTTGTATTACCGTTTTTCCCGTCCCAAAACCTCCAGGAACAGCAACAGTACCTCCTTTAGCGAGAGGAAATAATAAATCAATAACTCTCAATCCTGTTATTAATGGTTCCCTTGGTCTGATTCGTTTTTTATACGGTCTATTAGTATTAATAGGCCATTTCTGTAACATGTTATAAGTTTTTTCTTCTCTTGAACTTTTAATTCTATAAATTTCATCAATTATTGTAAAATCTCCTTCAGCAACAATGAAAGATAAATTTCCAGAAGCACCTGGTGGAGCCATTATCATGTGTTTAATGAGGGGAGTTTCTTGAACAGTTCCCACAATATCTCCTTCTTCAATAATATCTCCTTTTTCTTTGATTGGAACGAAATGCCATTTTTTATCTCTTGATAACGGGGCAATTTTAATACCTCTCTCTAAAAAATAACTATTATTGAAATTTGAATGGATTTTTTCTAAGGGTCTTTGAATTCCATCAAAAATGTTTGATAATAAACCCGGTGCTAATTCCATGGATATGGGTTCTTTTAAATCAATAACTTTATCTTTTAATTTTAATAATTCGGTATTTTCAAAACATTGAGCAATTACATGATCCTTATAAATTTGAATGACCTCACCATGAATTCCATGTTCTATAATTTCAATCATATTATGAATTTGAATATCATTTTCAAGACCTTCTATTTTAATTAATGAGCCATTAATTGCTGAAATAAAGCCTATTTTAGAACCATTCTCCGAATTATTCATTATTATTCAAATGCCCCTTTATGATATTAATTTCGGTTTTTTGATTATCAATAAAATCAATTAAATTTTTCTTGATTATTTCTATTTTTTCATCCAAAATGATCTTAGAAAGCTCAATTTCAAAAATAGATGATTTTTTGTTTATAATATTATCAATAGTATGATTATATGACAGGTTTAATATAGGAATTTCGAGTAAAAAACCCCCTATATATTCTTTAGAGCTTTTTTCAATTTTAAAAGGGATTTGGAATAATTGTTTGATTTTGAGATGGTTCTTATCTTTGTTAAAATATTCATAGTCCCTTGAATTGAATAATAATGTCGCGGGAGATTGTATCTGAATTGAATTAATTACGTTTTTAATGTTTTTTGTCAAATCGCTAATATATTCTGAATATTAACTATTGAATATCATATTAAAATTAATAATGATGATTTTTTTAAAACTGTTAAGTTAATTAGACTTGACTCTGAAACAATCGAAATCGAACATATAGAGGTTGAAATTAAAGACCCTTTGTGTGAATTTAAGATTGATTATCCTGAAGAATTTTATGGACTTAAAATACTTAAAAATTATATCCATAGAGAGCCTAGAATCTATATTTTCAGAAGAGAGAGGGATGGAAAATCTAGAATGGAATTTATTTGTCATACAGATGGAGATTTTAAAGCAATACCTAAAAAACGTGTATGGGTAATTCATCAAGATAATTTAGAAGTAATTAATCCAATTAAAGCTAAAACACTTAATGTGTGGAATTATGATACTCCGAAATGGGTTGACTTAAGGAACGAGAAATATTTTGTCCTGAAGGAAAAAGACACAGAAAAAATAGTGAAATTTCCCTGCGTTACAGAATTTTATTTGGCAGATAATAAATTAAATGTTGATATTCATGGAGAAAGATTTCCCTTTTTTAAAGGTAAACAAATTGAGGTAATTTCATCTAAACAAAATCTAAATGGTTGGGAAATCTGGATTAGGCATAAAAATAATTCTCGAAATCTAATTACAAATTGGTCAGGAGAAAAAGCTTATGTGATTAATTGTCCAAATGATTTACTATACGAA
>DXJM01000059.1 GCA_019057355.1 Promethearchaeota archaeon
AAATAGATACTTCTTTATTAAAATTTTGTTAATTTTTTAATAAATTTATATTGTTCGTATTATTATTGTAATAAAACGTGATTTCTGGAGGAAAAAAGAAACGTGAAAGTAAGTTTTCCTAACATGGGGTTTAATCGAGTGGGGTTTAAGACGTTCTTCGAATGCATGGGTGCTGAAGTTATTGTTCCTGAACCTACCAATCGAAACACCCTAAAATTCGGGGTAAAGCATAGTCCTGAATTTGTGTGCTTCCCGTTTAAAGCAACGTTAGGAGATTTCAAGAATGCGCTGGATCAAGGAGCGGACACCCTCGTCATGGCAATAGATTGTGGTCCGTGTCGATTTGGTTTCTATGCAAGCGTTCAAGAGCGTATCTTGAGAGACCTGGGATACAAGGATTTCAGGATGGTTCCGCTAGATCAAGCTGATTTACTCGAGTTTAAATGGGTTAAAACCTTATTCACTACTTCAGCTCAAAAAGATCTAAAAATGTATGCTAATGCAGCAAAAGCCGTCATTTTCCTCCTGAAGAAGTCAAAACTGCTCGAAGATATTCAGACTGCTGAAGGGATTTTTAGGGCATACGAGCAAAATCAAGGAGACACCACGAGCGTGGTTGATGAATTATTGAAAAAACTTGATGAGACCAACTCCTTAAATGGCTTACGACAGTTTCGCTCTGTCATTAAAGAGGAGTTCAGCAAGATGGATATCGATAAAAAGAGGAAACCCTTAAGAGTAGGACTTTCCGGCGAGATTCACATAACCTTAGAACCTTACGTTAATTTAGATATTCGACGCAAGTTAGGAGAATTGGGGTGTGAAGTGCATCAATCCTTGAGTTTGTACGACTGGATAATGCATAAATTGCATTTAAATTACCATCGAAAGTGGCTAGAGCATTTATCACGACCATACGTCCCAATGGATATTGGAGGAGAGTGCGTGTGGGTATTAGGGGAATACATCTATAAAGCTAAGGCGGGCTTTGATGGGTTTATTCATCAATATCCGTTTACATGCATGCCCGAGGTAACTGCTCGAACAATAATTACAAACAAGTTAAAGCAAATGTACGACCTTCCCATCATTTATTTTTCATTTGATGAACAATCAGGGGTGGAAGGAATGCGTACGAGGCTCGAGGCCTTTGTAGATCTAATGGAAGGTCGTCGTGAAAAATTAAAGAAACATGAAAAATTGCCCGGTGAATATGGTAATAATTTTTATCATGAATGCATTAAATTAGTTCAAATTGGATAATGGTAAGTGAAAATGGTACAAGTGTCGGACAAAATTAGTAGCGAAGAGAAGAAAAAAGATGCTTTTTTAGGAATAGACGTGGGAAGCGTGAGTTTAAAGTTTGTATTGATAGATATAGACGGTAAAGTTTTAACCCACGTATTTTTAAGAAATAAGGGTTCTCCAATTGATTCCGTCAAGGATGGGATGGCAGAGTTAAGAAAAACATTAAAAAATGACGATAAATTGCAGGAATACGAGATAAGATCCTGTGGAACTACAGGGTCAGCTCGTTATCTCACGAAAGCTATAGTGGGGGGAGATCTTGCGAAAACTGAAATAATTGCTCATGCAGTTGCAACTCAATCGATGTTTCCTGATGTCAGAACGATACTTGAAATTGGTGGACAAGATTCAAAAATTATCATACTTCGAGATGGTATAATCACGGATTTTGCAATGAACTCTGTATGTGCTGCAGGAACTGGTTCTTTTCTTGACCATCAAGCAGCGAGGTTGGGTATTCCCATAGAGGAATTTGGGAAGTATGCAGTTAAATCGACAAAACCCGTATCCATAGCCGGGAGATGCACCGTGTTTGCCGAATCGGATATGATTCACAAGCAAAATGCGGGACATTCAAAAGAAGACATCATCGCTGGATTGTGTGATTCTTTAGTAAGGAATTATATGAATAATCTCACAAAGGGTAAGGATTTGGAAGAACCGATGGTCTTTCAAGGGGGAGTATCATACAATCAAGGAATCACTCAAGCATTTGAACGACATCTTAACTGCAAGGTGGTAGTTCCAAAATATAATGTATTGATGGGTGCGTTAGGAATGGCAATTCTCGTGAAAGATAATTATATTGATCATGAAACCGAAACGCTATTTAGGGGGCTCGAAGTATCTGATCTCGAATTCAAGACATCAGCATTCCAGTGTGGTGATTGTCCAAATAATTGTGAGATTGTCCAAGTCAAGCTACCCTCTGATAATAATAAAGTAATTGCGCGATGGGGCTCTAGATGTGGTAAATGGGAGGTGTTTTAGGTGTCAGATTTTATTAAAAATATTATGAACCATTTCAATGATTTTAGTGAGGATGTTCTCGAGACAATTAAGCATAAAGCCCGTTTATCCACGGTATTTGACGTTTATCTTGAAAAAATAATTCCAACCTTCGTAAACGAGAAAGATCTCAAGGAGCATTACGAGAAAAGGATGGAAGAAGTAAATGATTTTATATATAAATTATAATTAGAGGTCAACAAATAAAAATGGTAGAAGTTCCTTTAGCCACAGAGAAGGAAAATGAAAAAAAAGACGATCGAATGGTTCTTGCTGGAGATTTACTCTATGCGGGTGTAAAAGGTATAGGCGGATTGGCCTTGAAAGCACTTTCAAACCTAGAAATAGAGGGAAAAGAGAAAATTCCTTATATAGGGAAAGCAATTCTCGTGACAATAAGTAAAAATTCGATACGGGACATGCTTATTATCAGCCAGCTAACTGGGAGAAAAGTGCACTTCATGGTGGATCCAAAACTCATGAAACATCCCGTCGCGGGACCACTTTTAAAAACAATTGGCATGTTCAGGAGCACGACCAGTAAGGATGATACGGAACCTATTGATAATGTATTTAAAATTTTAAACGAAAAGGGAGAATTAGTTGCAATGACTCCTGAAGCTAAGTTTGATCGTGATATACAAATCAAATCAATTGCAAGCATAATTAAATTTGCAGCTCTTGGAAAAGCACCGATCATACCACTAGCGGTCTATGGAATAGAAACAAAATTATTCGGCGCAATTAAAGCAAAGGGTTTAAAAGTCAAAGTAGGAAACCCTATTAATTGTGACATGAAGCTAACGAGAGATAAGAACAGGGACAAGAGATACGAGCTTGCAGAAGATGTTGTAAACATAATTGACACGTTACGAACGGATCCGGATTTTTGATACAAAATATTAAATGAAATAGCAAAAAAATAATAAATTTGGAGGTAGATCCCATGGAAAATTTATTAGAAACGAAAGAAAAATGTAAGCAAGACATAAAAGATTCTGAGTTAAGGAAAATGTTTCAAGAATTGGCCATTCATGACACCGAGGAGGAGAAAGTCGTGAATGAGCTGTTCTACAATTCTGTTAAAATGGTTTTGGACACGGGCTTTGATTTAGCGAGCGAGCTAAATGAAGATTTGTTAGCAGATACCATTAAAAAGACATTTAAATAAATAATCTTAACTCTGCTTTCTTTTTTCCTTTTTTTTTATTTTGATCATATTTATCTGTAAAAAATCCCAAATTTTCATTCATGAAAAAAATGAAATAGGAATCTTTAGCGGATAAAAATGAGATTTAAAAAATAACATGTAATTGAATTTACAAATCCTACTTGAGAAGAAATATAATCATTAATTTATATTTTGAGTTTGTTATGTTAATAATTGATGCTTATATTTTTCAGGGAATTTATTCACATAACATTTTATTGGAAAATTATTAGGGAGTGCTGCTAAACATCGGTTGCATGAAATACAAGATACTTTTTTCATGAGATTTTTCTTAATACTTTTTACGAGTAATGGTTCTCTAATAAAAGGACGAGACATTGATATAAAATCAGCGATTTTATTCTCAATAATATCTTCCATTAGAGTTACTGTTCGAAAACCACCTACAAGAATTAAAGGAATAGCATCAAGAAGAGGTTTTATGATTTTTGCAGTCTCAAGATTATATCCTTCTTGAAGTTCAAATTTTCCAACCATTTTTTTGAAAAATTGTTCTCCCATAGGTTTCATTTTATCCGGTAGGAATTGAACCATTTCTTTTACAGGAACGCTTCCACGACACATATTAAACATGGAATGACTGGTACTTTCACAAATGATTTCTAGAGCATCAATTCCGAGCTCAACTAACCACTTAGAATATTTTGCAGCTAAGCAAGGTGTAATACCATCTTTTGGAGCATAATCATGAGTATTTAGCTTTACAATAAGTGAAATGTCCATTGAGATAACTTTTCTTACTCCAACAATAACTTCTTTTAAATATCTAAATAAATTTTCTTCGTTATCTCCCCAATTGTCTTTTCTTTTGTTATAAAACGGTGAAATAAACTGATTAATCATGTATCCATGTGCCGCATGAATTTGAATACCATCCGCTCCTGCTTCCATAGCTCGCTTAGCTGCTAAAGCATAATCATTAATGGAATCTTTAATCTCATCTTCAGTCGTTTCTTTTGGTCTACTCATTGTCATTGGATTCGTTATTCTCATTGAAGGAGCGATTGGTGTAGTTCCAATGAGCCTCAGAACAGGTTGCAATCCCGCATGTGCAAGTTGAAACACGATTTTTCCGTTTTCCTCGTGAACTAAATCAACTAATTTTTTTAATCCTGGAATCATGGCATCACTATGAATTCCAGTTTGATGTTTAAAAACCCTTCCAAATGGATGTACATACATGTATCCTGGTATATTTACCCCTACATCACCTTTAGCGAGGATTTTTATTACTTTTATAAGGGAATTAGATACTTCTCCAGTTGGATTTGCCATTCCTTCACATGTGGCTGACCGAACAAAACGATTTTTAACATCCATTTTTCCTATTTTCATTGAATCAAAAAGAATTGAAATAAAATCACCCTAATTCTGAAATGAGGATTATATGGTAATAAATTACATTCTATTAATATTTATCACGGTATACCTTAAATTTTATAAAATTAAATTCAAATATCGGGAAATAGAAATAATAACTAAAATTCTGAATAGTCATTACAAGGATCTGTTAAATGTAAAATTGATTGAAAGAGGTTAATTTTGATTAATTTTAAATAGATTATCAAATTTTTTATAGATTAAGAAATCTTAATTTTAAAAGATTATACAAAAAGGTAAAAATAATGCAGACTACAGATTTAAAATTAATCAGATCAGACTCTAATAATAGTGAAATTAAAGGAACATTAGAAATTGGGAGATTTCTAGTACCATTTCGAATATATGGAAAGAATGATAAAACGCTAATGCTGATCAATGGCGCACAACAATCGATGGGGATGTGGAGACCTGTCATACCAGTATTTAAAGACGAATATAGAATCGTCATTTTTGACTTTCCTGGGCAGGGAAGGGCAAAAATATGCTCAGGCTCTACAATTGTTACATTCGAGGAACAAATTGATGTCTTATATGAAGTGGTTATCGCTACGGGATCTCATAAAGAACTTACTTTAATGAGCGCATCCTGGGGTTCAATTATCATCGCTTCGTTTGCTGAAAGATATCCTCAAATGGTTAAGAAAATGGTATTAGGAAGTTTTGGAGTGAAACCCAATGATTATTTAAAGGAATTAATGAAAGAGACAAAAGAACACATTGATAAAGGTGAGATTATCGAATTGCCAGAAATGATAATAAATGGATTTGGTGGAAAAATTCCTGAATCCATGAAACAAGCAATTCGATACCAATTCAAAAACATGAATAAAAAACACTTCGAAACGTTAAAAGAGCATATATTATTTGTAGAGAATATCGAAGATGTTACCAAAGTGATAAACCCTGAAAGAATCACCGCTAAAACGCTATTATTGAACGGTGAAGATCACACCATTGTAGATGCCGAAGATAACAGGGAATTTGTTGAAAAAATGTCTAATTGTGAGTGGAAAATTGTTAAAAACACTGGACATTTTATGGTTTTTGAAAATTATAAAGTATTTGATATAATCAAGGATTTTTTAAATGGATAAACCTATTTTATTAATTATATTTTCCATAATATCCTTAATTTTATTCTGATTTTTTCATTTAGTCTTTTTAGATATGAATATATAAACGGCAAACATCAACCAGGTGTTTTTAAAAAGAAAGATACACATGTAGTTCTTATTCATATAGTAAAAGATGATAGCATTTCTGGTTCGCTTAATAAAATAAAGGAAATCTTTTCAAAAATTTATAAAAAAAAACTTAACATGTTTTAAAAAACGATTAGTAAAGTGCTCTTTAATACCTTTCGGAGGAACTGTTGACTCTTTTTTTTAAATATCCATCTCAAATTCGACGCGTTCGACCCCTGAATGGAGGTGATTTTTAATAACGGGAATACCATCTTCATTTGGTTCTCCCAGTAGTTTCATACCAATCTTTTTATGGAAATTCATTGATTCTAAATTAGCCGGAATTGTTATGGCTTTTATTTTATTACATCCCTTATTTTTAGCATAATTTATATAATGCTCATACAACTTCCGACCTATTCCATGCCGATGGAGATCCATCCTCACCCCAATCAAATGAACCCATCCCGTTTTTTTTTCATGATCTATAAAACCTAAAAGATAAGCTATTACTTTCTCTCCTTCTTTTATCACCCAGGAATTATCACCATTCTGTCTTAAAAATGAAGTTGAATGCAGGTAATTAGTCCTGTCAGTGCCCCAAAAATCTACA
>DXJM01000060.1 GCA_019057355.1 Promethearchaeota archaeon
ATATGCATAGTAAAATTTAATCATTAAATATCTTCCTTTTTTGGATAAATAAATAACATTCAAATTTTTCTCTTAATTTCTCTAATTAATATTAAGTTAATGCATTTTAAATTTTAAAAAAGGGGTTTACTATTAGTTTACCGTCTAACCATCACTTTTTAGATAAGATTCTAAATCCGGAGAGTATATGTGTTTTTGGAGCCAATAATAACCTTATAACAACAATGGGTTCAATGCAATTTCAAAACATCATACAAGGAGGATTTGAGGGAGATTTGTATCCTGTCCACCCTAAATTGGATATGATTCAAGGTTATAAAGCATATAAATCCGTATTGGATATCCCGAAAATTCCCGATTTAGCATTTATAATACTGCCTCCCAAGGTTATACCTGAAGTTATGGAACAATGTGGTCAAAAAGGAATAAAATATCTCATTATAACTTCAGGAGGATTTAGAGAAATAGGTCCAGAGGGTAAAAAATTATCTTTACAGATCGATGAGATTGCTAAAAACTATGGCATGAGATTTATTGGACCTAATTGTCTAGGAATATATAATGGATGGTATGGATCACCAAAAGAAGACATTCACTTAAATACTATGTGGATTACTGAAACTACTGGAAGAGGAAACGTTTCAATAGCAAGTCAATCGGGAACCATCGCATGCCATACCGTCTGGCAGGCTAAAAGAATAGGATTAAAAATTGGGAAGTCAATATCGAATGGAAACGAAAATAATATTGATCTCGTGGACATGTTAGAGTACTTCAAGAATGATCCTCAAACAGAGGTTATTGGCTTGTATATTGAAGAAGTTAAGCGTGGTAAAGAGTTTATAAACATTGCAAGGCAAATCACGCCAGAGAAACCCATTATTGCAATATATGCTGGTGGATCTGAAGCTGCTACAAGGACTATAAATAGTCATACGGGATCGATAGGGGGCAATCAGAAAATATTTGATGCAGTGTTTAAAAAAACGGGAATAATCTCAACCGATTCAATAAATGATTTTCTTTATTATCTTAGAACATTTTCATGGACTCAAAAAACGGGTTTTTATCCAAAAGGAAATAGAGTGGGCATCATAACAAATTCCGGAGGGGCTGGAGCAATGATGATTAAAAATTTAGAAGCCTACGGGCTTACTGTTCCGGAATTTTCTGTAAATCTTCAAGAAAAAATTCATCTAGATATTTCTAAGACTGCTAGCGCAAGTAATCCTATAGATGTTACTTTTGATACAGAATTTGCAAACCTTTACATAAAATTTCCCAAGCTATTAGTTGAATCCGGAGAAGTTGATAGCATCATAGTATATGGGATTTTTGATTTTGGAGAAATTATGAAATTTATTGATGATCTCGGGTATTTAAAGGGCAGTCATCTAAAAAATATAAATTCAATGATCGACTCCATGATGATTAAGCCCCTGACTAGACTTATCCAGAGATTAAAAGTTCCTATTTTTTATTTAGGACCACAACCCTATGAAAAATTTATAAATCAAAAATTCTTATCGAGGGAATTACCTATTTTTGATTTCTGGGATGAGCCAACAAAATGTTTAAGTGTTATAACACGATATGCGGAATTTCGAGAAAAAGTAATCAATTAGAAAATTATTTAATTTTGACATTTTTAATTAAAAGTCTATTTTCATGTTCCTAACACGAACAATGGGTTTTTTTTTTTTATTCGGTGGATTAAGAACGAACAAACGTTTTTAAAAGAACTTTAAATAATCCACATTTACTTTTTACTAGTAGGAAGAGTAACAAATAGGGACAAAAATATATGATTGATGCTAAAAAAGATCCAAAAATGCATGACCATCTCAGAAAAGAGTTCGAAAAATTAAAAAAATTGGATGAAATCAGGAAAGAATTCATTGATATTACTGCACACGAGTTAAAATCGCCCTTAACTTCCGTTCATGGTGCTGCACAACTGTTAAAAAAATTATATAAACAAAAAATGAAAAATGATCCTGAATTCATGGAATTAGTACAAATCATCAATAATGGATGCGATCGCTTGCAAAATTTATCCATAAATTTATTAGATTTTACCCGTATTGAATCTAATTTAGTTTCTTTAGATAAGGAAGACCATAATGTTGTTGAAATCATTGAAAATTGCGTGAATTCCATGAAATATGTAATAGAAAAGAAAAAACAAGGTATCGAGTTATGCCTTCCAAAGAAATTAACTATAAGGATTGATAAATTCAAGATTGATAGGGTCATCACAAATCTACTCTCAAATGCTATTAAATTTACTCCAATAGAAGGAACCATCTCAATCAGATTAGAAGTGATAAATAATATGGTAAAATTCTCAATATGCGATACTGGCATTGGAATAGAAACGGAAGATACTGAAAAATTATTTAAGAAATTTAGCAGGATTAATAATGAAAAGCTTAAAAGTATTGATCGTGAAGGAACCGGTCTTGGACTCTACCTTTCAAAAAAGATTATTGATTTACACCAAGGAGAAATGTGGGTTCATTCCGATGGTAAAGACCAAGGAAGCACTTTTTACTTTACACTACCCTCTAACTGAAAATCACGACAAATTTAGCTGTAAAGGCTCATGATTTTTCGGTTCCCCGGAAAATTTTGCAAATTCTCACTAATTATAAATATAAGTTTTATTGTAATATTAGTAAAATTGAAATTATCGCTTATTAATAATAATAGTGGATGAACATGCCTATCGAATTAAGAAATCCACCTGCAGCGATACTTGCATCGGGTTCTAAGGAAGGAGTTGATTTAGGTGGACAAAAATGCTTTTTAAGTGTTGATGGTAATCATAATTTGATAAACGAAGCAAATTTAATCACTGAATTGAGCTGGGGGTCTTTTTGTAAGATCGAGGGGTTAGAAGATCAATTAGATACGTTTACAACAATAGAATATGAGTCACTAAGAGAGAATCCAGAAGCATTAGCAAAAATTATTGCAGGTTGCTTGAATGTCATAATCAATAAGCAACGATTGTTTTACGGAATCGCTGATTTTGAAGTAGATGCGTTTATGAATGAAAATTGCATCATTCCTGGATTAAAATTAGATTATAAAATTATTAATGAATTACTCATTGCTCATAGAAAAACAAGAGAAGAAAATTTATTCCCACAATTGATTTCTGACGCTAAAGGAAAAAACACGATTAAAATCGAGTTCCAAGGGGCAGATAAAAATAAACTCCACCTTATTGCATCGAAATTAGAATATTTAGCGGATATGTTGAGAACCGCAAAAGGATTTGCAACAGGTATTGTCTGTACCTCTAAAGGTGCTGCTAACTTGTATATCATGAGCGATAATATCGTATTTAACGAGGATCACCTTCCTGAAATGCATGTTGACCAGGAAAATATCGATACAATAAAGCTTGCTATAGAACGTGAGATTTTATTTCCCATAAGCTGGTTTAGAATTGATATTGGTTTAAAATCATTGGAGACCTTGGAATTATGGGATCAAATTAAGGATATCTCCCTTCTCAAAACAGCATTAGATGATTATGAACGCTATTATACTGCCCTTATTTATAAAAAATTTAAAAATATAGCCTCTACTGAACAAATTGGACTTGACATGCTCGATGATTTTGATAATATGACTATCAAAGAAAGAAATAAAGCGCTTAGAGATATGGCTGATGCAATCAGGAAATTAACGGACCTCTATAAAGAATAAGAACGTGTTCAAAAAAAAACTATGAATACTCTTCATTTTATTTTGAATAGAGAATTGTTTTTTTCAATTCTTAAGTTTACAAGTTAACAAATTTTTTTAATTTTTTTGAAAATGTCATGCATTTTTATTTCCGACATTATTTCAATTATTTTCCTTCTTTCCA
>DXJM01000061.1 GCA_019057355.1 Promethearchaeota archaeon
AAATCTATTTATACTGCTTCCGACAAATAATGTTAGATTTTAAAATAATTTTTCACCTTAAAAATGTCATTTATATTATCACTAGATATAGGGACAACAAATATCAAAGGAATTTTATTCGATAAAGAAGGAAATATTCGTGCTCAATCGAAAAGGCGCCCTCATTATATAATGGAACAACTTGGACAAGTAGAACAAGATCCTCGGGAAATCTGGCAAATGAGCAAAGAAGTAATTGAAGAAGTCATTAATTCAAATAATTTGAAGGCAAGTGACATCAATTCATTGGCTATTTGCACCCAAAGAGCATCATTTTTATTCTGGGATAAACACACGGGTGAACTTTATTCAAATATAATAACATGGCAAGATAAAAGAGCCGCAAGATATGGTCAAAAAACGACGAAAAGGTTTTTCTTTAGAGCTCTTAGAGCAATTGGTAAGATTGTTAGATTGTTTGGAAGCACGAGAATGCTAGTGACCTCCCAACTTCGCTTTCCTACGGATTATGCTTCTATAAGAACGGCATATTTTTTGGATAAAAATCAAGATTTAAAGCTAAAGGTTAAAAATCCTCAAACTTCTATTGCATGGGGGCAAATTGACTCTTGGATATTATGGAATCTCACGGGGGGCTCATCACATGCCACTGACTTGTCAAATGCATCGGCATCAGCGATGTTAGACCCATTTAAAGTCAAATGGAATACCCCCATCTTGAAAGCAATGGGAATTCATACGCATTATCTACCAGAAATTAAAGAAACTAATGATGATTATGGGTATACTGGTTTATTTGGAGGGGGAAAGATCCCAATAAGATGCGTGATAGCAGATCAACAAGCATCCTTATTTGGCCAAGGGTGCTTTAATCTAGGAGACATGAAAATAACAAACGGAACCGGCAGTTTCGTCGATATTAACACGGGAAAGAACCCTTATGCTTCGAAAAGAAGGTTATATCCATTGATAGCATGGAAGATTGATGGAGAAATCGCTTACATGTTGGAAGGGTTTTCTCATAATTCAGGAAATATCATAGATTGGATAAAAAATGAGTTAAACCTGATCAAGGATCCGGCAGAAACAGAAAAAATGGCGTTGAGTGTAGATTCTACTGAAGGAGTCTATTTTCTTCCGACATTTTCTAGCGGGATTTCATATCCTTATTGGGATTCTACCGCACGAGGAAATTTATTTGGTGTGAGTCTATCAACCAAAAAAGAACATGTTATACGCGCAGTTTTAGAAGGCATATGTTTTAGAATCAAGGATTTTGTAGAAGGTATTATCGATGATACGAAGATAAACGTTAAAAAAATTAAAACAGATGGTGGAGTCTCGCAAAACAAGTTCGTTCTCCAGTTTTTAAGTGACATTTTAGGTAAAGAAGTTGAGCATTCTAAGAACGTAGAAACAACTGCCTTGGGTGCAGCATTGATAGCGGGCTTGGCAACAGGATTCTGGAGTTCTCGCCAGGAAATAATGGAAATAACAAAAACAGAGAAAATCTATACTCCCACCATGAATGAGGAAATCAGAAAGAAAAAATATCTTTTTTGGAAAGATATTATTAATCGCTCGTTAAATTACGGTTACATTTAAAAAGATTTCTATTTTATTACAAGAAGTCCTTTTTTAACGTGTCGTAAAATATATTATACATTGTATATTTTAAGTATTATATTTAAATTGCTGTTATTATCGAAATCAATGCCTTATTTTAACAATCAAGATGGATACAATCTCTATTATGCTGATATCAATGGTGATAGAGAAGCCACGAAAGGGACAATCATATTGATTCATGGTTTTGCATCCTCAGTATCCTTTTTTAAGGCACAAATTCAAATTCTCAGCGAAGAGTATCGCATCATTGCCTTTGATGCATTAGGGCATGGAAAAAGTGACCATCCTGAAGAATTAAGCATTGATAAGAACATAAGACACGAGATTATTCGAGACTTGGAAGATCTTTTAAATCATTTAGGCGTTATCGAGAAATATGGAATCATCGGTCATTCTTTAGTAGGGGGAATGATTGCTCAAAATTACGTCATGAAACATCCGGATGAGGTAAAATTCCTCATTTTATTGAATTCCGGATATATCATGATAGATAACGTGATTCGTAACATCTTTTATAATCTCCTGCCGTATTTCATTCGCATGAATTTTTTGGAAGTACTTGCAAATTCTATTGAAGAGGTATTGGATAAAATCACCCCTTATATCATCACTGCCCTCAAGAATTACAAGCAAGAACATAAATTGACAAAAGATGAATTATTGATGAAAATTGAGTCGCAAATCTTTTCAATGATAAGTGAAATCAATGAATATGACCCATCGGGGATTAAATGCCCTACATTGATAATTGGTGGGAGACTGGACAATTTCGCTCCCGAAACAATGAGCGAGCAACTCCATGAAAAGATTAAAGACTCTGAACTTCACATAATCGATATGTCAGGACATTTTGGTCCAGCCCAGCGTAGTGACATAGTTAATGAATTAATTATAAGCTTTTTGGAAAAGCAGGACTACTGAAAACAAAAAAAATACAAAGAGTGAATTCTCATTTGTTAAGAAAATATCAACTTTTAATAACTTTGATCTTTTTCACTCCTTGATTTTATGAGAATTAATTGTCTCCAAAAAAATATAGAGAAAACGTAAGTACTAAGTTTTTTGATCCTTTGAATTGATTAAAATCTTTTTGATTGATGTTAAAAACGCAGATTTTTTATTG
>DXJM01000062.1 GCA_019057355.1 Promethearchaeota archaeon
AAATTGGAAAAGATTGTGGTGCCCCTGAGAGAGTATGTGGAATGCATTTTTTCAATCCAGTTCCTTTAATGCGCTGTATAGAAGTCATTAAAAGTGCAGATACAAATGATGAAACCTTCAATACGGCAATGGAAGTTGCTCAGAAATTACCTTGCCTCAAGGGAAAGAGATATATTGCTCCTGTCTTGAAAGACCGACCTGGTTTTATAGTTAATCGATTGAATTCTCCCGTTCAAATTTATTTAAGCTGGATTTTTGACCATGCTAAAGATAATGGAATTCCTTGGGAGCAAATTGATGCTGATGCTGCAGGATTAATGCCAATGGGTCCATGTGAGTTATCAGACTATGTTGGATTGGATACCATGATGCATACATTAAATTATTATGCCGAAACATTATCCAAGGACTATAAACCTGGAAAAGTCATCATGGAGATGAATGAAAAGGGGATTCTTGGTGCCAAAACAGGCAAAGGTTTCTTTGATTGGAGCGCAGGAAGACCGAAAATTGATAAATCAAAAAAGGCAGGAATCTTCAATGTTGAGCATTCGATGGCTATAATGTTAAATGAGGGCTGCCGAATTTTAGAAGAAGGTGTAGCTGCTGGGTTTAAAGTTGTTGATGATGCGAATATGGCGGGAATGAACGTGCCCGGACCATTTGGTGCTGGAAAGAAAAATTATGAAAAATGGTCAGCTTTATTAAATGAACTTGCTGATAAAACTGGAAAAAATTATCTAAGACCCTGTGAAATGATGAAAACTGGCGCATTTGCTAAGATGAGAAAATAATTCTCAGCTTCAAAACTTCTATTTGCTTTTTTTTCTTTGTTTTTCATGTATTTATCTTTTTAATAAAGTAAAAATTATTTTTTTATTAGATTTATAAAATCTTTGTTAAAAATTTGAAAATTTTTAATTGTAAAAATGATTTAACTACCTATTCACAAATATCTATGTTTTGAATAAAAAAATCAAGAAAAAAGTTGAAAAAAATGGTTGAATTTAAACAACTAAAGATTGAATTACCAAATACTAAAGAAGGGGGCACGATTGATGGAAACTATGCAGTTATTTCATTAAATCGCCCTGATGCTTTAAATGCTCTTCAAACTGAAACTCTAAAAGAAATATATCTAGCACTTGAGGAAATGGAAACCGATAAAGACATTAGATGCGTTGTACTAAGAGGTACTAAAGATTTCACTAAAAAACCTGCTTTTTCTGCAGGTGCAGATTTAGCCACTGGATTCGGTAAGGGTCTTTCTCCTACAGTTGCTGCTGACATGATGCTTGCAATGCAACAAAAAATTCGATATTATAATTTAATTGAAGCTTTTCCTAAGCCTTTAATTGGAGCAGTTGATGGTTTTGCTCTTGGAGGCGGGTGCGAACTCTCTTTAGTATGCGATATCATAATTGCTACGAAAAGAGCGATTTTTGGATTCCCAGAAATTCATAGAGGTATTTTTCCTGCAAATGGTGGAACACAAAGAATGGCCAGACACATTGGCCAAGCAAGAGCAATGAAAATGATTTATTTTGGTGAACAATTTAGTGGTGAACAAATGCACGATTGGGGCTATGTATCATTTCTCACTGAAGAAGGAGACGAATTTGAAAAAGTTATTGCCGAAAAAGCCAAATTTCTAGGCTCTGCTCCTACTACAAGCTTAGCCATAATAAAGAAAGCAGTCAAGTATGGAACTCAAGCAGGATTAGACGTCGGTCTACAATTTGAGATGATGGGTTTTGGGTTAAATAGTACCTCATCGGACGTGGCTGAAGGCATTTCGGCTTTTAATAGGAAAGTAAAATGCCCTCAATGTGCGGGTAAAGGTAAATTTGAAGATGGAACTACTTGCCCAAATTGTAAAGGCGCAAAGAGGATAAGAGATTCTCCAAAATATAAAGGATTTTAGAACATGACCAATATTTTATTAACAAACATTTCTTATTTTTTTTTAATCTTTTAACTTTAACGTATAATCCCTATCATGCTCAATCCTATCGATATTGTAGATGAAATAAATGATAACCATGTATATCTTAGAAAAATTAGAAAAGATGACTCTTCTTTTCTTTTTAATAGTTTGAAACATGATCGCGTGAACCTTTACTTGTCCCTCGGTCCTTTATTTTCAGTGGAACACTCTAAAAGATTGATAAAGAGTTATTTAAAATTGTGGGATCAAAGAGAGCAATTTACTTACATAATAGAATTGCTTGCAGGAGAAATAAAGTATAAAATTGGATGCGTGAGCCTCTGGAATCTCAGTTGGGTGCATAGAAGGGCTGAAATAGGAATATGGTTCACTCCGGATTACTTTAACAAGGGATTCGGTACGACTACGTTAAACTTGATTAAAATCATCGGATTTGACCACCTGAATTTAAACCGTTTGGAAGCGCATGCCGCCATTGAAAATCAAAATTCTATAAAGCTCTTTGAAAAGTGTGGATTTTTAAAAGAAGGTCAATTGAAGCAATATATTAAGTTACAGGATGTTTTTCACGATGTCTATGTATATTCCCTTCTAAAAAAAAAAAAATCTAAAAAAATTCAGTTGTTTATTTAAAAAATTAAAAGCAAAGCAAAAAATAAAAAAAAACCTTTAGGATCCATCAGGATTCTTCTTAGTAATTTTCCCATTTGAAGAAAAATCTTGTTCTGGAAGGATTGTATCTATTTTCCCTTTCAATCCCTTGCTAGCTAATCCTAAGTTTTCACCATAAACCTGTTCAAAGGCATTTTCACGTGATATAACATCAATGGACCCAACACCCTTCTTGCGCAATTTTTTCTTGAATTTCCTTACCTTCCTGACAGGTTTGGGGAATTTTAATACTTTTTGATAAGCATAAATATAACTGGTGAATCCAATTGCTCCCACAATTCCAACGCTAATCAAGATTTGAACAAGAGTTATAAGAAACGCATCTTGAGATGACAATTCCACTACTACAGTAAACTCTTCTATAATAATTTCATAATTTAATCCAGCATCAACCTTTATAATAATGCTATAAGCATCTGCAGGAGCCGCACTCAAAGTAACCGAATAGGTTCCATCATTATTATCAGTCATTGGCAAATATCCGTCTGAAAAAATCCATTTATAAAGAACTTCAGCACCTACTATCGGTTGATTTAAATACGTGTTATTTAAATAAAAATTTAGCTGTATCGCTTCACCTGTAATGAATTTGAATACTTTTGATCCTATAAGCGTTTTTATTTCATTAGTAAGAGGATCCATTTTTATTAACATATCTTTTGCTAGTCGTTCATAATTTGGATGGTAAAAACTTACACTTAAGAGTCGAGTTCCAAAAAATTTGAATAATGATAAGCTATTTAAGGAAATATTATAATAATGTTCATCATCATCTGGGTCAAAGATATATTCTGTGTTATCTGGTCCAATAACTTTAAATTCCGCACCATCTATGGGATTGCTATTGTTATCAAACGCTCTCGCAGTAATATTAATTAATTCCCCAATTGTCAAATTTATCTGTGGTGTATTTTCACTTGTAATATCATGACCATTCACGGTTATATTTATATTTGCATCTTTTACATTAATTCCAATTATTATTTGAACAGTACTTGAGGTATAGTTTACTTTTTCCGCATAAATTGTGTAGACATAGACACCTTCACTTATACTAGACGTATTTAAG
>DXJM01000063.1 GCA_019057355.1 Promethearchaeota archaeon
AAAACGAGAGGTAGCGTTTCCTCCACCGACTGAAGTCGGTGGTTTCCACGCCTAATATTGACATTATGAAAAAGATTTTAAAGCTCAAGGAGAATGACAATTATTGTTTATCTCTGGAAAACGTGACTGATTTTTTAGAAGTCATGGCTCACTATTTAAAAACTTCTGAAAAGGGGAGACATCATCTTAAAGAAAATCTTTTTGTAATGATAGAATTAAAAGAAAGTAAATATCCTTTCTTTTTGAAAATTGCGGAAGGTCTCATAGACTATGGATCAGGAAAAATGGAATCCGCAAATATTATATTCATAATGGATCTTTCTACTCTTTCAGAAATAATTTTTGGAAGACTTGAAGTAATGGTAGCTGTCTTTTCTGAAAAAATAAAATTTATCGGCGATCTCTACAAAATGATGTATTTTTTAGAAATTTTTTATTCGAGTTTAGATTATTCAAGAATTCTCAGCAAAAAAGAGAGGATACCTTTAATAGAAGTAAAGGAAATGAAAGATCTTTTAGAAGTCTTCCACATTGGATCATCAATAGGGGCGCCACATCATTTATCATCCTTCTTTAAGCTTGTGTCCTTATATGCAAATCATTGTAAAGCTGAACAAGAAAACATGATGGGAAGGGAGATGGTAATATACTTACGCATAAAAGACATTAAAATCTTTCAAATAATGATTTCTGATCAAAAATTCACATGGAAGGTTGAAGAACCAAGAGAATTTACTCTCAAAATTGAATCTAATTTACGAGATTTTATCGACATAATAATAAATGGAGATCCGATTACATCTTTTATGGCAGGAAACCTTAAACTTGAAGGAAACAATGCCATACCCGATGCTATTTTCTTTCAGGATTTAATTGGGAACCTTCTTGATTTCTTGGGACTAAGGAATTATTAATGTTTTTAACGCACAATTTTATCTCCAATAATGAGAGCCTTTTTCATTATACCTTCAAATTTTAATACATCTCCTTTCTTTGATACTCCTGAGACAATGAGTTTTTCAATCAAGGGTATTTCTAAATATTTAAGACTTTTTTCAAACATCTCTACTAAAGGAGCTACTGTACTAATATCATCATCTTCAAATGGTATCACTATTATGGCAGATTTGCCATTTATTTTTCTCCTGTTTTCAGGACAATTGTAATAAACAAAACGATCAAGAAAAGCTTTTATTAAAGCAGTTGGACCATACCAATAAACGGGTGTTCCAAAAATAATTACATCACTTTCATTAATTTTTTGGTAGATTTCATTCATGTCATCATTTTTGCTGCAATCATTTCCTTTCCAGCAAGCATGACAGCCATCACAATCCTTGATTTTTTTTTCTATAAGATAGATAATTTCTCCATATCCACCTGCTTTTTTTACGCCTTCCATTATTCTTGAGAGAAGTAGATCCGTATTTCCCTCTTTCCGAGGACTTCCCATAATACTGAGAATTTTTCTATGATAATGCATTAAAAATCACAAAATTATCAAGTTTAAATAATTTTTTCTTAAAATTTGAAGTTTTTTTATCATGACATTGAAAATCTTGTTAATTAATCCAAATATGATGAAAACTCCACCAGTAATTCCATTAGGTCTAGAATATTTAATCAACGCTTTAAGAAAGCATGATTATAATGCTGAAATCTTGGATTTGTGTTTTTGTACTTTCCCCGAAAAAGAATTAAAAAAGAGACTCCAAGGAGGATCCCCTGATATTATTGGGATCACCATACGTAACATTGATTCCAGTCTTTATTATAATAACGAATTTTACTTACCAGAAATAAAAAGATTGATAAAAATTATCAAAGAATTTAGCATTCCAATCATATTAGGGGGTTCAGGTTTTTCAGCCATGCCAAGAGAGATTTTACAGTATCTTGATGGAAACTACGGAATTATGGGGCCTGGAGAAGTAGTTTTTCCGGAGTTTTTAAGGTTATGGAGAACAAAACAATTAAAAGGAAAGATATTTAATGGGTGGAATTATGGTTTAGATAATGAGTTAGTTCACTTGAGAGGATCTGACGTAAATTACACGGATTACATATATAACAAAGGAATAATCGGTTTTCGAACACATTTAGGATGTCAAAATCACTGTCCCTATTGCATTGAAGCAAATAAGAAAATAATATTGGAAGAAATTCCAAATATCATAGAAGAACTTAAAAGTTTAATTGATCAAGGTTTTGATCACTTTCACTTGTGCGATAGTGAGTTCAATAACGATTTAAACTATTCATTAAATTTCTGCAAAGCATTAAAAAAAAGTCAGCTCAAGATTAAATGGACTTTATACATGAAACCCACTCCCTTTAATGAAGATCTTATTCGATTATTGAGTGAAACGAATGCATATCTAATAACTTTAACGGTTGATAGTGATGAGAGAATTCAATCTTTAAATAATTATTCTTATGATGATCTAATTAGATTTATTTCATTTTGTAATAAATATAGAATTCAATTAGCAATTGACCTCTTAACGGGTTATCCATATGAGCCGCTTGAGTCTACAGAAAGAGTTATAGGCTTTTTTAAAAAATATTGCCCCACAAGAGTAAGTATAGGATATTATTACAGGTTAACAAATAATACTCCGTTGACGAGCCTAATAAAAAAAGACCTAGCTTTACAAGCAAGACTTACACGAAGGATTTCAGAAAATGAGGATTTTCTCACTCCAATTTTTTACAGCCAATATAGTCAAGAAAAAATAGAAACCTTGATCGCAGGTGATGAATTATTTACCATAGCAGGTACAGTTCTAAAAGTAAATTATCAATTTTCAAATGGTAATTCCATAAAATAATAATGATCT
>DXJM01000064.1 GCA_019057355.1 Promethearchaeota archaeon
GAGTTAAAACGGTTAAATGTTGAAAGTTGGGGAGTTTGGACAAAGGAAAAGAGTGTTTTTCCCTGGTCTTATGATGATACGGAAACTTGCTATATTTTAGAGGGTGAAGTTGAAGTTATTGATTCAAAAACGGGAGAAAAACTCCATTTTAAAAAAGGGGATCTCGTACAATTTCCAAAGGGATTAAAATGTGAATGGAATGTAAAAAAATCCGTCAGGAAATACTATCATTTCGGGGATTTGGATATTTAAAAGAACGTGTTTTTTTTTATTGGAGAATTACAGGTATAGAGATTATTCGGTGCTTATTCTTTCCTTTATCCTATTCTGTTTTAATAATGCTTCCTTGATGGATTTAATTTCTGCTCGAGTTTCCAAATTAAAATCCTTTAATCCTTCAAGAATTTGTTTTTCAGCACTCCCATTTTCATAGAGCTCATTAAATTTGTGAATTACTTTCTGATGAAAATAAATATAATGTTTCTCTAAAAATACTATTAACCATTCTTTTTTATCTTGATGCTGGGACAGCTTGAACATTTTTTCCTGAATTTTTTTTAGAGGTTGTTTAATTTCTTTTGCGATTCCCTTATCATCAATTTTGTAATGATTTTTCAAGATCTTGCCGAGTTTTTTAGTAAATAAGACCGAAGCAATGTAAGAGATTAAAAATGATAACACCAATAAAATAATGGTGATAACACATATCCAAATCGTTGCAACCGGATTAATATTTATGAAAAGGAGGGCAATTAGGATAATTGTTAAAAAAATTATCGTAAGGATGTGCTGTCTGAATTTTTTTATAAATATTACATATTTTTGAGGCATGATGACATGTCATTAATTATATTTTTTATAGTTAAATGATATTTATTATTGAATAAAAAAATTTTGAGAGAACTAAGGTAATGGATGAGGTAATGGTATGCGACCACTTGTTGCTCCATCTTTCTGGGTTCGAATGTGACCAGGTAGATCCTAACTTACCATGACCGTAAACGAATTTACAGTTTATCATTTCCCACTGATCGCAACAGCAGTACTATTGATAACGTAAGTGAGTTTAACTTCCAGGAATGTAGCGACATGCTCGCAACATTGATGGTCATTGATACCAATTCATATCCTTTCAAGAGTCGATAATTTGAAAATCATTTCCAACTTCAAGTGGATAAATTATAATAACTCTAATTATTTTTAATAATTAAATTTTATCAATTTATTCTTAGGAAGAAAACCGTTAAACTTAAATAATATTTTCGCTCATCATTAAAAATGATATTTCAGATATTATTGCGCAACGTGCCCGAGTTTCAATACATTATTAATGCCATAATAGCAACTATAGGAAGAACCTTAGACATTATTAGCACGCGATACGTTTCAAAAGAATTGCAATTAGAGACAAATAAATTTGCACGGCGCCTGGGATGGCCCGGGGCAATCTTGATTCAGGTACCGTTGATAATATTATGCTCATTTGATTTTTATTTTGCTTTATTTTTATTCGTCTGGAGTTTTTATCTTTTTGCCAATAATTTGGAAGGAAGCTGGTATATAAAGCAAGTGGGTGAGGAACAATATAAAAATGAACTAAAAAACCAATTGAATCAATCAAAACCACTCAGAATAGTATTAGGAGAGATATCCTCGCTTCTCACCTATACTATCTCGGGAATCTTAATCTTGTTTTTTATTTTCGTGCTGAATGATTATATTGGAGTCGTTTTTATTTGTGTTGCATTAATTTTTCAAGGAATAATGGGAACAATAAGATCGATAAAATACCTGCTTCAATTGAAAAAAGAGAGATAATGTCGAAGATACGAATAAAAATTATTACCTTAAGTATTCTATATAACGGAAGGTATAAATAAGAACCTAATCATTATATGGAAAAATAGATTGAATATTTATGCCGATAAAGTATAATAACTGCTCCCATTGTTATCAGAGTATCATTTTTAAAATTGAAATAGATGATATAGATCAGAGTCTTTATCCCGCTCCTTTTTATCTTCATCATAAGACTGCTTAATGCAATTAGGTATCAATATTTTATGTAGACAGTCAACTTCATATTGCTGTCATTGAACTCGAGAAAAAAGAACCAAAAATGGGGAGAAAAATAAAACTCATAGAAACAATATAAAGGATATACAAAATCTTATTATGATTCATTAATTTAATTAATCAAACTTTCTTAATTTTTAATTAGGAACTTAGTGTAAGACTAAGTACCGTCAATGAAAAATTCATATTGTTTTTAGAACATGACCCATAAATTAGAAGATGTAAGTGGCATCGGAAAGGCAACCGCCGAACGGTTAAAAAAAGCGGGGATTGACACGGTTGAAAAGTTAGTATCCATTGAATTAGATGAATTGTTAGAGGTCAAAGGCATTGGAGAATCTTCAGCAAATAGTCTTAAGGAAAAAGCCGTAAATTTTTTAAACGATTTAGGATATGAATCTTCGAAAAGCAGTAAATCTCCTGATCAGAAGGCCCAAAACCCTCAAGTTGCTTCTTTAAAAGATTCTGAAGAAGATGAAAAAAAGCCCTCGGTAAAAAAAGGAGCCTCTGGAAGTCCTAAAGTGTCAATTAAAAAAATAATTCAACAACAAGCAGAATGCAATATAGGATTAGTTGGACACGTGGATCATGGGAAAACAACCCTTGTGAAAGCATTGACCGGGGATTGGACGGATAGGCATTCAGAAGAAAAAGAACGGGGAATCTCCATAAAATTAGGTTATTCAAACGCTACGATTTTATTTTGCCCAAAATGTGATGATTATTTCACAGAGCACATGGTTGAAAGACAGAGAAAAAAAGGGGAACCTCGATTTACTTGTCCTATTTGTGATTCAAACTTGGATTTCAAGAGGAACATTTCTTTTGTTGACGCTCCCGGTCACGAAATATTAATGGCTACCATGCTTAGCGGAGCCTCATTGATGGATGGCGCTTGTTTATTGATAGCTGCTGATGAAACATGTCCTCAACCTCAAACCAGAGAACATTTAGCAGCGCTAAATATTGCCGGAATTAATAACATTATAATTATTCAAAATAAAATTGATGCCGTTTCGAGAGAGCAAACAATAAAGAATTATAATCAAATCAAGCAATTTGTAAAAGGTACTGTGGCAGAGAATGCTCCTATAATACCTATCTCCGCCGTCTTTAATGCAAATCTCACCCTTATCGTCAGAGCCTTTGAAGAAATCATTCCCTCTCCTGAACTAAATGAAGATGATGAGTTTGAATTTTTGGTGGCCCGATCCTTTGATATTAACCGTCCCGGGAAAAGAATCGAAGATCTCAAGGGTGGCGTGATTGGGGGTTCGGTTTTAAAAGGCATGATTAAAATCGGTGATGAGATTGAAATTAAACCCGGGCTCCATATTAAAAACGAGTATAAACCCATAAAATCTACCGTGGTAAGCATTAACCAGGGAGATATTCAATTAACCGAAGCAAAACCGGGGGGACTCATTGCTTTAGGAACACTCCTCGACCCCTTCCTGACAAAGGGAGACTCTTTAATAGGTCATTTAGTAGGAAGGGTTGGGACGCTTCCAGAGATTATTTCAGAAATTGAGCTGGAAGTGCATCTCTTAGATCGCGTTTTAGGTTCAGAAAATCAAATAAAAATCTATGATCTAAAACACAATGAGAAATTACTCTTGGTGGTAGGAACAGAAAAATCTGCTGGAACTGTAACAAAAATATTAAAAAATTCCTACATTCTCAAATTAACCCCTCCAATTTGTCCTGCTGAGGATTTTATTTTTGCAATCTCACGTATCATTAATCGACGTTATCGCTTAATCGGATACGGGATACGGGTGAATCATAAAAATTAATCATGCTATTTTCGTGCTATTTTCATAATTTTCAACTCACCACATTCTAACATGTTCCTCAAGAAGAATAAGAGAGAAAAATTTCTCTAATTTTTCCCTTGACTAAATTTATCCCGCGAGTTTCAAATATCTTTTGCAATTCTTGGATGACTTTCTCATCAGAATTACTATCCCTTGATTTTATTGTTGAGAACTTGGTTTCATACAGGACTAAAAATTGTTCTATTTTTGAGAGAAAATGTAAAATGATTTCAATTTCACTCTCGCTTGATAAGTCCGCTTGATGCTTGATTTCTTTAAATTCATAAAAAACCTCATCCCTCACCCTATTTTTTTCTAAAAACTCTACGAAATTTTCTATATTATCAATAAATATAACTATCACGCGTTATTATTGCCTTTTTTTATTATTTCGATAATAAATATATCCTAAAGCAAACACTGATAAATTTATGATCCCAAATATGAGAATCCATAAAGGAAAATGAATGATAGTCGTCGTTATATAATTAACTTCCTCGTAAGAATTAACCTTATATGCTCCTTGATAAATCCCATATTGATAAATATGGATGGTATATTGTCCATTTGGCACGTTATAGATGATAAATTCCCCGTTGATATCCGTTGTCTGGGATGACAATGGTTGAGTATGATTTTTTGAAATATATGTACCGTAAGGGCTCCCATTATAATATATCGTGACTTCTAAACTAATAAGAGCCATGCCGATATTATCAAATAATCTTATTTTTAAATCTTCCGTGGCTTCATACCTTATGGTTATGGGGCAGATCTCATTTTTAATAAAATAATTCAGCGTAATATTAATCCCTTCTCTTTCTCTCGGGTTACTTGATATATATATCACTTCTTCTTCCCATTCAGATGCATTAGCTTTCTGTGTTAGAACATTTCTACCTTCAAACAAGCAAGATCCAACTTTTACTTGGTCTTTATTGATTGTCTTTTCAAAGATGGTGATCCAATTTAAAGAGATGCCTTCTGGACCAGAAGTGATGTTCAGAAAGTATATTCGTTCTCGAATATTAGATTCGCTTACGAGTCTATCAATTGACCAAAATTTGCCAACGGGATTTACAAATCCAATGCAGAATTCTGCTGTGAAATTGAGGATTAATTGACTTTGGTTCAATTTCATGAATCCCGTATTTATTAAATTGTCACCATTTGAAAAATCAGAGACCTTAATGAAATTAACGATAAGGGTATCATAGGTCAATAGATCTTTATCGGGAAGTTCGAGTGTTAAATTTACTTCGATTCCATCTGCAAGATCTATTACTCCTGTGGAATAATTATCTCCTTTAATTATTCTTCCCTCAATGTTAGTATTATAATTAAACAGGATTTCAAAATTCTGATTTTGCTCGCTTATGAATATGTATGTATCAGGAACCTGTACTAACTCCCAGTCTTCTATAAAAAAAGTATATTGCCATATCACGTGCAAGGTAAAATTGATAATTGATTCTTCAAAATATTCCCTGTAATAGAAGACTAAGAAACCATTTTCATCAACCGAATAATTTCCTTCATTTACTTCTGAAACTTCCGTAGCGCCTTCCTTCATGACATGCAGCTCGATAAACTCACAAGGAAACACTCTAGGAAAATAAATGAGATAACCTTCTGAGGGAGGATGAGTAGTGTTATACATGATTTCGAGGGTTTCATTTAATTTGACAGTAATGGTTGAATCATCGTTAATGACGGGAAGGACCTTATCATATATTGCCGGTTTAATGGTTTCGACAAATTCCATCTTGATAAATGTCATGTTTAGGGCAATTTCATTATAATCATTGGCAAGTTTGGGATACTTGTCGTTATTGAGATGAAAGCCCATTTCCAATCCCGAAAAAGTCATGTCATTAACACTAATGTTTCCAAGATCATGGTCATCACTATACTGGATTAATGGGTTATAATCTTCCTTGGCAAAACTTTGATTCTTTAAAGTGGAATTATTAATAGGTTCCTCATAATGGTTTACATTAGATTGATATGTAAAACCCATCAAAAAAAGGGGTATTATCAAGGTAAATAGTATAGCAAGCGCAAATACTCTAGTTAGTTTGGTATTAGTCATGTCATTCTGATGAAATTAATTTGGGTTGAAAGTGAACTTGATTTAATAAAATAATTATCTTTCGATTTTAATCTTTATTGATTAATCATTCCTTTTTATAAACCTATGAGTGAGGTATTAAAATCGATGACCTTGAATGCAATGAGAATAAATTTTTAAGAAACTTATCATTCACTCTTTAATATGAAATATTTTAATAGAAATTTAATTCTCTCTTGATATAAATGACCCAGAATTTAAATCGTAATAAATTTTTAGAAGATCTTGATAATGCTGTTGATCAATTCATTGACGGTTCATTTAACAGAGTCATAGCCATCTCTCACAATGATGCTGATGGAATTAGCTGCTTAAACCTCGTGCAAAATTTGTTATATAAAATGAATATTGATTATGACTATTTTATTTATAATCGCTCTGTTTCTTGGGCCACTTATCTCAATGGAATTTTGTCGAAAAGGCAATCAAATAAGAATGCTTATATCTTCACAGATGTAGGTTCTAACCTCATGGAGTTAATTCCAATAATAAACAAGAGGGAAGATCATTTTTTTATTCTCGATCATCATGAATTAGATATAAATATTGAGGAGTGTAATATCCCTGAGAACCTTCATTTTGTAAATCCTACGATACATGGTTATGATGGTCTTGAACATGTAGCAGGGGCGACTTTGACTTACATGTTTGTAAAAAAAATTATTCCTTCAATAATAAAGCAAGGTTGGCTTACAATTATAGGAATTGCGGGGGATTCCCTTTCATCAATGAATAATCTGCAATCCTTTAATCGTGAAGTATATCAAGAAATTTTGGATGAAAAAATAATTGAAAAGAAAGAGGGCATCATTTTATATGGAGCAATGTTTGATTCCATAAAAAATGGGCTAAAATATAGCATTCTTCCTTTTATCAAGCAATTAGGTGGGGAAAATGAACAAACAATAAAATTATTTTTATCGAACTTGAAAATTAATCCGCGCAAAAAGGTCCATGATCTGGATGATCCCGAGATCCTTAAAATTCAAGAAACAATTAGCACTGAGAAGGGAGAATATGCATTTTTACATCATAAACAAGGAATGCTACAATATGCATTCGAACACGCTCTTTTATTAAATATACTCTGTTTTAAAAACATTAGTGCTGCTATTTCAACAATCCAATTAAAAAAAGCAACGCGGTATGCCAAGGATTTGTATTATGAATATATTGATGATCTTACTAAAAATATGAAAATGCTTGCAAAGGAATTACCACGTTCTGAAACAAAAAAGGCTATTTTCGTTGATGTAATGGGAAAAATACCTCCGAGCAGTTGGTCAGATACCGCTAGTTTTAGTTCGGTAAATGAACTTTTAGATCCATTCAAGATATTGTTTTTAGGCGGAGAAGAAAAAAAATCGAGGACAATCAAGCTTAGCATTCGTTGTTCTAAAAGATTTCTTGAGGATAATCAAGGTAAGGGTGTAAATTCTGTTATTAGTCGAATTATTTCCAAATATGGTGGAATGGGTGGAGGACATAAGCTTGCTGGAGGAATACGTTTGTCAAAACCTTCTTATAACCTACTCAAGACAAACATCGATAATTTATTTTAATATATATATA
>DXJM01000065.1 GCA_019057355.1 Promethearchaeota archaeon
ATAACTAAAATTATTATAACATAGATAATAACAAGAATAGTTAGGATAGTGTCGATTAAGAAAATTGAATTGTTTAAAGAGCTTCAAAATGGAGTAGAGTTTTCTTGTGAGATGTGTGGTTCTTGTTGCAGGGGTTTTGATGAAGGAGAAGTTTACTTATATTTTGATGATATCAAGCGTTTAGCAGATCATATAAAATTGAAAGGAACTCCGGGTTTAAAAAAATTTGTTAAAAAATATTTGAAAATTATTAATGATTCCTTTTTTTGGAAAGAACCTGATCAAAAAAGAGGACGTACTTACAAGTTTAAAACGTTAGGCTTTAATTTTTCAGGAGATGATGAACATTGTCATTTTTTAAGAGATAATAAATGTAGTGTTCATGAATACCGTCCATTTCAATGTCGTTGTTTTCCTTGGTGGCAGTTACTCGTATTAAACAAAAATAAGGGTAATTTTGAGGAATATTCAAAAAAATGTAGAGGGCTTCAGCTTCTAAAAGGAACTTTTTATTCAGCTGACACGATTCGTAAATGGGCGCAAAAAGAATATGAAATAGAAAAGAATTATTTCTTAAAAATGAAAGAGAATGATTTTAAAATCTCTAAAGTCTATCCTTTCATACCGAAAGAAATGCTTGAAAATGAAGATTATTAACTATTCTTAAATTATATCAAATTTTATTCAAATTATAATGAAGATAAATTTAAAAGAGGGAGTTCGTTGAAAATAGGGCTTTTCATATGTGACTGTGGAAAAAATATAAGCGGAGTTATAAATATTCCGGAAATAATGGCTTATTTTAAAAAAGATCCTGATATTATTATACTTGGAAATCAGTATTTGTGTTCTGAATCAGGATTAAAACTGATAATTAATGAAATTAAAGAAAAAAAAATCAAAAGAGTTGTCATTGCTGCTTGTTCTTTTAACTTACATGGCTTATTATTTCAAAAAACTATTGAAGAGGCAGGAATTAACAGATTCCTCATATCGTTTGCTAACATTCGTGAACAAAACTCATGGGTTCATAAAAAAGATCCTAAAAAAGCTACAAAAAAGGCAATAGATCAAATCGAAATGGCCATTGAAGAAGTTAAATTGATGGAACCTCTAGAGATTTATTATTCTGAAATAAACCCAACAACTTTAATTATTGGTGGAGGAGTTACAGGAATAAAAGCGGCTTTAGTGATTGCGGATGCAGGCTATAAAGTTTATCTTTTAGAACGTGACCTAACTATTGGAGGTCACATGGCATTATTTGATAAAACTTTTCCAACTTTAGATTGCAGTATTTGCATACTAGGACCCTTAATGATGGAATGTAAAAATCATCCAAATATTGAATTAATAACATTTTCAGAGTTAAAAAAAGTAGATGGATATGTTGGTAATTTTCACGTTTCAATCTTAAAAAAACCTCGCTTTATCGATGAAGAAAAATGTATTGGATGCTACGATATATGTCGAGAAGTGTGTGAAATTGATATTAAAGATACATTTTTTCCCAGAAAAGCAATTGATGTTCCATATCCTCAAGCTATCCCCTTATATCCAAATATTTTAAAGGAATTTTGCATAGGATGTAAGGCATGTGCTCAGGCATGTGATAGGGATGCAATTATATTCGATCAAGAGCCACAAGAGCTCAGAATTAATGTAGGAACAATTATTGTAGCCACGGGATACAAAACATTTGATCCATCCATTTTGGGCGAGTTAAATTATGAACTCTATCCAGACGTGATAACCACTATGCAAATGGAGAGGTTATTAAACAATGATGGTCCAACGAAAGGAAAAGTGTTGAGACCAACCAATGGAATACCCCCTAAAAATGTCGCATTTGTCTTATGCGTGGGTTCACGAAATAAAAAAATAAGTCATGAATATTGCAGTCAAGTATGCTGTAATGGAGCAATTAAACAAGCTATTTTGATAAAGAATGAACATCCCGATACTAAAATAATTATTTATTACACGGATATAAGAGCTATTGGTAAAAATTGTGAAGAATTTTATAATAGAGGCCGTGAAGAAGCAGGAATAAGATTTGTTAAAAGTAACATTTCCGCAATTCTTAAAAATGATTCTTCTGATGAATTATTAATACGGGGCGAAGATGTGATTGAGGGGCGCCTTTTTGAAAATAAATCAGATTTAGTCGTATTAGCCGTAGGAATAGAGCCTCCTGATGGAACTGATGAGTTATGCCAAATCCTTAATATTTCTCAAGATACATATGGTTTCATACTCGAAAGACATTTAAAAGTAAGACCTTCTGAAACTTCAGTTAACGGAATTTATTTAGCGGGAGTAATACAGGGACCTAAAGACATCCCTTCAAGCATTGCCCAGGGAGAAAGCGCTGCTGCCAAAGCAATATCGCTAATGTCTCAAGGGAAAGTAGAATTGAATCCGCAAATTGCTTATTATGATGAATCAAAATGTGATTTATGCCGCTTATGTGAAAAAATTTGCGTGTATAATGCTATTAAAATAGAAGATAAAAAATTACATTTTATTCAAGCTAATTGCACGGGTTGTGGTGCTTGTGCTGCAATGTGCCATAACGATGCGCTTTACATTCCTGGATTTAAAAAATCTCAGATTGTCGCAAAATTGAAAAAACTCCTCATTGAAAAAAAAGAATATCCGCTAATTGTTGGATTTTTATGTAATTGGTGTGCTTATATGGGTGCAGATTTAGCAGGTACGAGTAAAATTGAATATCCTAGTAATATCCGAACCATTCGAGTCATGTGTACTGCAATGCTTGATCCTTCTTTAGTTTTTGAAGCATTTTTTAATGGTGCAGATGGTGTTTTAATAGCGGGATGCCATGAACAAGATTGCCATTATGATTCAGGGTTTTTGAAAGCGAAAAATAGGTATGAAAGCATCAAAGAACTATTAGGTGAAGCAGGTATTAATGAGAATCGAGTGCAAATTGAAAGTATTAGTGCTGGAGAGGGGAAAAAATTCGCTAATGTTATTAATGAGTTTGTAGAATCTTTAAAAAAACTTGGTCCAATTAAACCTGGAGAATTTATAAAATCAGTAAGGAATTAATAAATTATAATGGTCTATTTTTATAAATAATAGTCAACCCTTTTATATATTACAATTCAACCCGTAGATCAAAAGAAAACATCTAATAATAAACCATATATAATTTATCTTATATCTGTGGTATCAATTTTAAGGTTTTTTGGCTAAAAAAAAATATATAAGAATTTTTTTAGAATTTGATTTTCAAG
>DXJM01000066.1 GCA_019057355.1 Promethearchaeota archaeon
AAAAAAAGAAAATATTTTCAATTACGAAAAAACAAAAAGAATGAAATATTTTTATTCTTGAGTTCAATCTGAAAAATTAAATGGTGTAGATTGCATTGAAAATATGGATGGTTTGATTAAAATGGATAATAAAATACGAATTATTGATGTTACCAATCGGGATGGCGTTCAGACAAGCCGTTTAGGCTTGGCGAAGCTTGAAAAGACCGTTTTGAACATTCTACTAAATAAGATGGGCATTTTCCAGAGCGAGTTTGGATTTCCGACCACCCACCACGAGACAAATTATATCAATGCGAATTTAGAACTTGCAAAAATGGGGATAATCAAACCCATGATACTTGAAGGCTGGATAAGAGCGGTTAAGGAAGATGTTGAAAAAGCAATAGAGCTAACGAGAATTGAGCATTTAAATTTATCAATATCGACGTCAAATCAGATGATTGAAGGGAAATTCCAAGGACGAAAAACAAAAGACGATGTCATACAAGGGATGGTCGAAGCTGTAAGGCGAGCGAGGGATTTAGGAATAAAAACAATCGGAGTAAACGCGGAAGATGCTTCGCGGACGGATATGGACTTCCTTATCAAGTTTTCATTAGCAGCGAAGAAAGCAGGTGCTGATAGGATACGGTATTGCGACACATTGGGGTATGAAACGCCATTTCGCATTCATTTCAGGTTAAAGGATTTGACAAAAGCAGTTAATCTCCCTATAGAATTACACTGCCATAATGATTTGGGAATGGCCGTTGCAAATAGCATTATGGGCGCAAAAGGAGTAATTGAGGAAGGGCAAGATGCGTATATAAACACCACGGTAAATAGCATGGGGGAGCGTGCTGGCAATTGTGATCTGGTTAGCACGGCGCTTGCCTTGAAATATGGTGCTGAAATTGAAGAGCTTGGAATGGCAGATTCGAATCTTCGATTGGATAAAGCATGGCAAGTCGCAAAATATGCATCATATGCATTTAAAGTGCCAATTCCTGTCAATCAACCGGGGGTAGGAGATAATGCGTTCGCTCACGAGTCCGGCATTCATGCTGATGGGGTTCTTAAAAATAGGGAAAATTATGAATTGTATGATTATAAGGAATTAGGCCGAGGAGAACAGATTTTAGTTGAGACGGGAAGACTCATAACAACGGGAGAATATAGTGGCATTTCAAGTTTTCAACACGTGTTCAAGAATTTCAACTTGACGTTTAAAAATGAGGATGAGGCACGTCAAATACTCGAGTTAATTCGATATGCCAACGTGCAGAAACAAAAACCACTGGTGAAGGAAGAATTTATCTTTATAGCGAAATATCCCAAAATCGCCGAGCTTTTGTTAACGATGAGCCCTCCAAAAATCACGATCTTCCAGCCATTGATATTTAAGGACGAAAATGGCTCATCAGATTCAGGAAACCTTGAAAAAAAACAATTAAATTAATTTAATCCACTTAATCTCTTTCATTATCTAAATTAACAATCATCACGTTATATTCACCTATTCCCGTGTTTCCTACCACGATCATTGAATTAATAAGAATTTAACCATTGACTTTAAAAACATAATTTCTTCAAAAGGTGCGGAAGAATAAGTGGACTATTATTTTTATATACAATTTTTTTTAAAAAAAAGAAATCATGCAAAACTTGGCATCCATTATTCTCTCACCTTTATTTTTACATGATCATTTTTATATGGTATCATAAAATAGCTTTAATAGATCAAGGGAATTATTAATATTAATAAATTGGATAGAAAAATAATTTGTTAGCACAGTGCTGAAAGAGCAAAAAATTAATGATTATATAACAGTAAAACTTGAAAACAGCTTGACCGCGCAACAAGGAATTGTAGGGTCCATTTTAGGATGGATTGCAAAAAATACCATCATCCCCCTTCATGATTATAAAACCTATATTTACGTCAGCGGAAAGCGATTTCAACAATGTCGGTTTCTTTTATTAGATGTTCCCATAGATAAATTAGAAGTTCAGGAGAGTATTGACTCCATTGATGAGGCTTCAGAAACCTTGAATCATTCTTTAGAATTTTTGGATGGTTCTTTTTTAGACATAACTCCAGACACGGAATTTTGGGCACATTGCTCCAATTTACAGGCGTGGGTTGAGCATGATTACGACACGCGCCTCCTGCATTCCAATTTATCCTTTCCATTGCTTAAAAAGCTTACTGAAGCAGGAGATCCCAAAGCAAGAACCGTGTTTAAAGATGAGATAGTCAACAGGTTCACGAGCGGTCATGTAAACGTGATGAAATACCTCATCAATGAAGGTTACATGGATTTTTTTACAGGGGATGAAACAAACATGATTTTAGAGGATCTTAAAAAAAAGAAGATCCAATGTGCTTGTTATAAAGATAAAATATGCGGAATTGTAGATAATAACGCTCTAGACCTGAAAAAAAAGGGAATCATATCAATGGAGAAAATTGAAGGCTTGAAAGAACTGGTAAATTTAAGAGAATTGGATGTCAGTCATAACAGGATTAAGGAAATAGTAGGACTCGAAAGGTTGGTTAATTTAGAGAGGTTAAATTTATCGCATAATTATATCACCGACATAAAGGGATTAGGTACCCTGAACAAGCTGGAGAAGCTGAACTTGTTGTTCAATCCGATCAAGTTCGGTCAATTGCTACTTTTATTTCAAGGATCCCAAGATATCGTAAAATATTGTAATGAGAGAAGATAGCACGATAATTTCAATTTCT
>DXJM01000067.1 GCA_019057355.1 Promethearchaeota archaeon
AGATATATATTCATTAAGATATATATCCCCATTATATATAGTATATGGGCTAAAAAAAGAGGTAACTAGGTAACTCCCGTTTTCACGGAGGGAACTCTTTAAAAATTAAGAGGATCATGGTCTAAAGAGAAAAAATATATCATGATAATTGAAATCCATGATGAATGATCATTTTCGATAAAAGTTGCTGGGTGTTTAGTGGAGTTGATGGGTGTGAAAAAAACACCCAGCAACTGAAAATGAGGACTAAAACCCTTGAGGATGGAATTAAACAAGAGTTTATGGGTATTCTTGAAAATTTCCCATTAAAAAGATAAGTTAAGAAAAAAAGGGTATAACATATTAATAATGCAGTAATCACCCATAAACCCAGCAACTCTTGTAGAAAAAGCAGACTCTGGGTGCTGTAATCCTAAAATAATGCGTTTGGATATTTTTATCAAAATTAGTCAAGCAAGTCCTTGATTTTCATGATTTCACGGTTTCTATCAATTATAGATTAAGAGTTGCTGGGTGTTTTTCATCAGTTTCCCAAACACCCAATAACCATTTTTTTAAAACATGATTAAAATATATCTACCTAATTGATAAAAAATAGGAGACTTTTCAATCCTGAAAGAATTTTTCGAGTGAATCTCTTGAATTGTATAAACCTAAAATTTTTCTCTCTAAAAACGATTTAAAATTTTGTAATATTCAATAATTAAGTTATATTCCAGAATTGATATGAATCTTTGACCTTCTTTTTGAAAACTTTTAATTTTAACTTTTTGAGTGTATTCCTTTAAAAAATTACTTATTCTCTTTAGACCGTTTTTCCTTTACTTGAAAGATGATATTTTTTTTCTCGAAGGTTATATAAAAAATTAATAATTACACCCAACAAGAAAAATAAATATATCTCAAATGAAAATAATGGGTGAAATTCATATAATATTTCAAAATTCCTCATATATACTTGGAAAATGGACATATATGCAAAAAATAAGCATGCAAGAAATTGTTTTATAAAATCTCCATGAATATACTGTTTATCTGTAGCAAAAGGAAATGTAATAAAAAACAATGCGATATTTGGAAAGACAATGAGAAAGAACGAGAGCATGGGGTCAGTATAACTCATTATATAAAATGAGATAATTCCATATGATACAAATGCAATGTCAACACGTGAGAAGGTAGTTGATTTAGCTTTGATGGCTAGAACTACTGAAAAAGGTCTTGAAAAAATATATCGGACATTTGAAAAAAGAAAATTATATTTTGAAGGAAATATTCATGGAACTGGATGTGTTTTTTCTTCGGCAATCACTGCTTTTCTTTGCCTTGGTAATAATATTGAAACTGCAATTCATTTAGCAGAGAATTTTTTCGATGAAAAGTTTCAAAATTTTATTGAGTTACCACAGAATGGTAAAATCATAGATTTAACCCTATCGAAAGATAAAATATTGGTCATTAATCAAATAAAAGAAATCTATTCATATATTAGTTCAATAAAGGACTTTTCGATGTTAATTCCAGAAGTAAGGTTAAATATTTCTGGAGCACTACCTAATGCTAAAACTATAGCAGAAATTGCAGGAATTGAGGGTCGTATCACTATAATAAATGGATATCCTCAAGCAGCGGGACAAATAAAATTTGGAGTTTCAGATCACACTGCAAGACTAATACTTGCAGCAAAAGAGCATGACGAGTCTATTAATTTTGCCATGAATTTAAAATACGAGGAAAAAATCATTAAGTTAGTCCAAGAAAAATCTAATCTATTTACCTATGAATTTACCAGAGAAAGCCAGCCAGAGCAAGTTAAAGTAAGGGAAAAATCAACCATGCAATGGTTGATCAAGGAAAGTATTGAAACCACGGGCAAGATTCCTGATATTATTTGGGATAAGGGAGCCATAGGGAAAGAGCCGATAATGAGGATTTTTGCTAAAAATGCAAGTGATATGATATCTAAACTTGAAAAAATAATCAAACTAATGTAAGCGTAATTCTTTTTTGAAAAAAGATCTAAAATTTGTAATAATAAAAAATAAGGAGTAAATTAGGAAACTTATTTCTTTAATTCACGCAATTTTAGGTGATAAATTTTTCCAACATTTGTTTTTGGAATTTCTTTAATGAATTCAACCTCTCGAGGATATTTATAAGCAGCCATCTTTTGCTTGGTCCACTCCATGATATCATTTTCTGAAATCTTATTTTCGAATTCAGGTTTTAACACCACAAAAGCTTTAACACTTTCACCAAATTGAGAAGGAACTCCAATCACGCCACATTCAAGTATTGCCTCATGAGTAAGAAGAAATGCTTCAATTTCAGAAGGATATACCGAATGCCCTTTATATTTAATCATGTTTTTTAAACGTGCTTTAATTACAGTATATCCATCTTCATCAACCATGACGGCATCACCCGTGTGTAACCAATCCTCACGAATAACTTGTTTGGTTTCTTCTTCACGTTTGTAATATCCTATCATTACTTGGGGCCCTTTTACGCATAACTCTCCAACCTCGTTCGGAACTAAAATGAGTTCTTGTGTTTCTGAATTGATGATTTTCATTTCCGTATTAGGGAGAGGTAATCCAATGGTTCCATTTTTAGAAAGTCCCGAAAAGGGATTTACGTGGGTAACTGGACTTGCTTCGGTGAGTCCGTATCCATCTCGCAATTTGGCTCCAAGTAGAGCTTCAAACTTCTCTTGAACCTCTCTTGGTAAAGACCCTCCACCTGACAGACAAATGTTTATACTACTTAAATCGTAATCATAAACACTTGGATGATTTATAATTCGATTATAAAGTGTTGGCACTCCAGGAAAGATCGTAACTTTATTTTGAGATATAGCTTGGAGAACTTCATCGACATCACCTGCATTTGTCACGAGAATCTGGTTTGCTGCGAGACGAACTGAGAGATTCATGGCAACAGTTTGAGCGTATATATGATATAGTGGTAAGGCGGTAAGCATTACTTCTCGTCCTATTTTTGCCTCTTGAAACCACGTTCGATATTGTTCGACATTTGAAACGAGATTGAAATGAGTTAACATCGCACCTTTGGGTAAACCCGTTGTTCCTCCAGTATATTGAAGGCAAGCTAAATCTACCTCAGGATCAATGCTAACTTTTCGAGTGGGCTCTTCTGTTTGTTTGATTAGATCTTCAAGATAGAGTTTTGAACCATCTGGTGAGATAATATTACCTTGATTAATCGGATCGGGATGTGCCCATCCTTGTAAGGAGCTATAAATTACTTTTTTGATCTTGGTTTTAGGGATTATTAAATCATCGATATCAGCAAAACCTTCCCAGAGGATTAAAACCTTCGCATCACTATCATTTAATTGATATTCAATTTCCATTTCTCGAAAAAGGGGTGCCAATAAAGTTGTACGCGCTCCACTTCTCAATATTCCATAATATGCAGGAATGCAGGGTGGAATATTGTTAAAATGCAATGCCACCGTTTCACCTTTCTTTACATTCATCCTATTTGTTAAAATAGAGGCTATTCGATTTGCAATCTCATCTACTTTCTTGTAGGTATAATGAATTCCTTGATGAGTAATGGCTATAGCATCAGGATAATTTAGTGCTGCTTCTCTAAGATTTTCATCAAGAGGTTTTTTGGGGAGTTCTATTGTTTTTGGAACATCTTCTGGCCAAAATTTATAATAAAGATTTTTTAAAGACATAGAATTATTCAT
>DXJM01000068.1 GCA_019057355.1 Promethearchaeota archaeon
ACTTCAAATTAAGTAATTAAATTTTAATAATTAAAGTGATTTTCAGAATTATAATGATTCAATTAGAAGTAAACCTTCCTGATCAACCAGGTTCTTTAGTAGAACTTATCAAGCCCATATCAGATAATGGGGGAAATATTTTTGGTATATTACATCATCATGATAAAAAATTAAATAATCTAATTCCAGTAACCATTACTTTTGAAATTAAAGAGGAGCTGCGAGAAAAAAATCTCAAAAAAATTCAGGAAGAATACAATGAAAAGAAAATAGAAATTGTAAATATTACTTTAGGAGAAGAAAGACGCGAATTAATCGTAATTTTAACTGGACATGTATTTGAAAGAGATATCGTGGGCACTATAAAACAATTAGCTTTAGGAGATATAAAAGTCTCAGAATTACAAGCTAAATTTACGGATATTTCAGAAGTAAGTAATGTAAAATTTAAATTAAAATATCCAGAATCCATAACAAAAGAAGAACTGTTGAGAAAACTTGAAATAATATGCGAAAAAAAGGAGCTTTCCCTCTTAAGAAGCTAACTTCCATTTTTAAATAGGAAAAATGGTGAAAAAAATAAGAATTCCTGCAGGAAAAATAGCTTGTCAATTTTGTAATAAAATCATCGATGAAGGGCTCATGTTTTGTCCTGAATGTGGAGAACGAATTCCAGAATTTTTTAGATTCAATCCAGATTCTACAAAAAATTTTTATTGAATTTTTTAAAAAAAGAAAATTTGAAATGAAAATTTTTTTAGATAGGCTTGAAATTCAGCGAAAGAGCGTTTTTAGATGGAGAAACCTTGTATTCTTTCCATAAATTTATTAACAGAGAGAAACGTTAAATATGCGAGAAATTAGATTGATCCAAATATTGTAGGATATATTTATTTAATCTTTTTATGCATTAATGCTTTTAATAACCCAATACATTCAAAGTTATTATGAAAAATTTTTTACTCAAAATAATGGAATAAAATGGAACAAAAAATTTGCTTGATTGGAAAAGGGAATGTTGGAACTTCCCTGCTTCAATTATTAAATGAGAAAAAGGAGGAAATAATGCAGAAATTTCATGTTGATTACAAGGTAATAGCTATTTTTGAACATGATGGTGGCTTAATCAATAAAACAGGAATCAATTTGCAGGAAGTTTTAAATAAAGGGAAAGATTTTAGAGAGTTATCATATTGGAATCCTGGTATAAAAGCACTAAAAGAACTTGGTAATTTAGATGCAAATATTTGTATCGAAACCACACCCACAAATCCAGACAACGCAGAGCCTGCCTTAAGTCATATAATCGAAGCTCTTAATAATAAAATTAATGTTGTTGCTTCAAATAAAGGACCATTTTACTTACATTATGAAAAGATCAAAAAATTAGCTCAAGAAAATAAGTGCTCTATAAGATACGAGGCAACTGTAGCGAGTTGTGTTCCAGCTTTAAGTGTTAAGGAAGGCCTCATTGGGAATACGATTACAAGCATTAATGCTATATTAAACGGTACAACGAACTATATTCTAAGCAGGATGACATCTGAAGGAATTGAGTTTTCTATTGCCTTGAAGGAAGCACAAGAATTAGGATATGCTGAGGCAGACCCGACATTAGATATTGAAGGATATGATGCGGCTGGTAAATTAGTAATATTGGCAAATGAATTATTAGGTTGGTCAAGAACGATTAAAGATGTAAAAATCAAGGGTATATCTCATATTAATGCACAAACAATAGAATTAGCTAGTGTTGATGAGCTTGTTATCAAACATTTGGCAATTGCTGAAAATGGCAAGTTAGTAGTTGAGCCCCGCTTAATTGAAAAAGATAGTCCGCTAAATATTTCGGGAACATTAAATGTTATAGAACTTCAAACCAAGTATGCAGGGCCAATCATTCTCATAGGGCGAGGTGCAGGAGGATTTGAAGCAGCGTCAGCCATATTAAATGATATGATTAACATCACTATAAAACAAAAATAAAATAGGAAAACAATTTCACCTGTTTAACATTTCTATAAAATTAATATCAAAAATTTTGAACATGACAATTGATTTTAAGCGAAAGTTTAAAGGAATTATCTCTGTACTTGGCGCAAGTGAAATCGATAAAAAAACTGAAGAAAAGACAATCGAGATAGGGAGGTTACTCGCTAAAAACGGTTTCATCATTTCTTGCGGAGGATTGACGGGAGTAATGGAAGCCGTATGCAAGGGAGCAAAAGAAGAAAATGGAGTGACCATAGGAATCATTCCATATAAGGATAAGAGTGCCGCTAATAAATACGTGGACATTGCAATTCCAGTACCATTTTCCCAAGCAAGAAATATTGTCGTAGTTCTTAGTGGGGATGTATGCGTTGCAATTGCAGGAAAAGCAGGAACATTGTCAGAAATATGTTTTTCATGGATATATGGTAAGCCCCTTATTGCTCTAACGGGTGTAGAAGGATGGTCGGATAAAATTGCAGGACAAAAACTCGATGATAGAAGAGAAGATCTAATTCATGCCGCCAAAACACCTCAAGAAGTTGTAGAAAAAGTTAAAGAATTAATAACTCTTAAACCATTAAAAGGATTTTCATTCATGTAAAATAATTTAATATCAAGCAGAGCAGGTCAAAGAAATTGAAATTTAGTAAAATTTAACTTTCTCGATTCTTAATTTATCATAATAGTTCTTTAGTAAGAAGAATACCAAGAATAGAGATTTTGCAATGCTCCGCTGGCATTTATTTATAAAATGGTTAGTACTAGCTTCCCTTATAGGTGTTTTATCAAGCTTTGGAGCCATAATTTTTTTTTACATGCTCGAATTCAGTAATTCTTTTCTTCTTGGATTTTGTGGAGGTTATATTTCACCGACATCTCAAGGAGAGGAACATTTATTTATTTTTTCTGAAGTAAGTATCGTGTCATGGCGAATTGTAATAGTCATTACTTTAGGGGGATTAATTTCTGGAATAATAGTATACAGATTTGCACCCGAAGCAGAAGGGCATGGTACTGATGCATATATTTCGGCTTTTCATTTTAAAAAGGGAAAAATAAAAGGAAGGATCCCAATAGTAAAAGCTTTATCATCTGCTATTCTCATCGGTGCGGGAGGAAGTGCTGGACGAGAGGGACCTATTGCACAAATAGGTGCAGGTGGAGGATCGTGGCTAAGCTCACGCTTAAAATTAAATGAAAGGGATAGAAGAATCGCAATTGTATGCGGTGCTGCTGCTGGAATTGGAGCAATTTTTAAAGCACCTTTAGGAGGAGCAATTTTTGCTATTGAAGTATTGTATAAAAGAGATCTTGAATCTGAGGGATTGTTGGTTGCATTTATTTCTTCCACTGTATCTTATTCTATATTCGGATTATTTTTTGGTTTTTCTCCCATTTTTTTTGTCCCTTCACTAGTATTTGATGTTAGTATTTTAGGTTTTTTTATTATACTTGGTTTAACATGTGCTCCAATTATCATTTTTTATGTTTTTTTCTTTTACAAGATAAAAGAAAAAGTTTTCAACACGAAAAAAATTCCAAAGTATATTAAACCTGCAATAGGCTGTTTTTTTGTTGGTATTATTGCACTAATAATTCCCGAGATTCTGGGACCAGGTTATGGCATAATTCAATACGCAATTAATGGAAAACTCGGTTTACTTTCTTTAATAATTATAATTTTTGCAAAAATCATAGCAACATCATTAACAATCAGTTCGGGGGGAAGTGGTGGTGTTTTTGCTCCATCGCTCGTCATTGGAGCGATGATTGGAGGCGCTTTAGCTTTAATTATAGACTTATTTTTTCCTTTGAGTGAAATTCAGAAAATTGCATTTATTATTGTGGGAATGGCAGCCTTTGTATCGGGTGCAGCAAGCGTTTTAATAGCACCGATAATAATGGTTTCTGAAATGACCGGAACATATTCTCTTTTGGTTCCTTCAATGATTGCTTGCACCGTCTCGTATGTTTTAACAAGTAAATGGACATTGTATAAAAGTCAACTATCAACAAAAGCACGTTCACCAGTTCATAGAGGTGAATTTACTATAGATATTCTAGAGGATATACGAGTTTCGGATATAATGACAAGGGATATTTTTGTATTACAAAAAAATGATAAGATATATCATCTTTCAGAGCTCATTAATAAAACAGCTCACGCAGTCTATCCTATCGTTGATAATGATCAATTAGTTGGAGTTATATCATGTAAAGATTTTTTTAAAATACCACTTGAGAAAAATAAGGATATTACCATAGGAGAAGTCATGTCCACTAATTTATTTTTCATATTTCCCGAAAATAACATCTCTGAAGCACTTCTAAAGATGGAATTACATGATCAAGGACAGTTATGTGTTGTAGAAAAAAATAATCCAAAAATGCTCATAGGATTAATATCAAGACAAGATATCATTAAAGCACACAATCTAAAGAGAGCAAGTATTTATAGCAAGCATCCGAGATTAAAGATAAAGAAAAAAGAGTCAAAATAACCCGCGTTTTATCTTCTTAAATTTCATAATTGGTCAATTCTTCTTTTTAGCCCAGATACAAAAGATTCATTGATGGCAGAGACATTTTCTTTTCTTAGATTCGATAAGTAACAGTCAATTGTATCTACAGAATCAATTAAAATGAAAATTAGTTCATCATTATATGGTGTATTTGAATTTAACTGAGATTCTAAACAATAACAAAATTCATATAAATTCTGTAAATTCATTATTCCTGAATTACCTTTATTTGTATGAAAAATTTTTCGCAAATCTTTAATATTACTATCAATTTTACGATTATTATTAAAATTTTTGACTATTAATTTACATCGATTAACCAAATCTTGAAATTCATCAATAAATAGATTAACTAAATCTTTATCTTCCAATATTGTTCCTTCAAAATATTTTTTTTTCCTGATTTAACATTATTTATCAAAATGAGTTATTCTCACTAAAAATACAGTAAAATTTGGATTTAAAATTATTGTTTGACATGTCTTTTTTAAGAAGATTTTATATAACGAATGTTCTATTCTAAAGGTAAAGAATTTGAATAGTAATAA
>DXJM01000069.1 GCA_019057355.1 Promethearchaeota archaeon
AGATATAAAATATTTAAATATTTTTATACAAATAAATAATGGGTCATGTACCATAGCATATTAGATTAAAGAGCTCAAATCATAACGTAGCCCTTTTCCGTTTGTTCAAAAATTCCATTTTCAAGGAACTTATCAAAATGTTTTTGGAGCATCATTTTTTCTGCAACATGTAGATATTCAGAAAATACGTCGTTATAGGAACGGTATATGATGTTCTTGTGAGTGAGATCCCTAATGCTAAAAATTTTTTTTTCTGATATATGGTGGAGAATTTTATCTTCTCTCTTGCTAATAATTGATTTATATGCAAGTAATCGTTCTTTTATGTTTTTTCTTCCCTCAACCATTCCATTATGGCCTGTAATTGCGATATCTATATCCAAATTTATCAATGAATTAATTGATTCTTCAAAATGAATGAGGTTACTATCCAAACCTCCATACCACGGTCCAAACGAAGATAAATCTATATCCGCAAGGAAACCAATTCTTGACTCACTTTCATAAAAGCAGCAATGCCCTGCTGAATGACCTGGAGAATGAATAACTTTCAAATGGATGGAGTTTCCAATTTTTACGATATCTCCATCTTCAATGGTCTTATCAATGCGTGTATCGTGTATTTTAAGGATTTCAAACAAATATTGCTTGAAAAGAGGTTCGGAAGGAGTTTTTTCAACGCAATAATAATCAATGAATCGCTTGGTATTTTCAATAACTTGTTTATCTAATGGATGACAGAGGAAACGCGCACCCGCTAGCATTTCATTATCTCGCACGTGATCTTCATGCCAATGTGTAAGACACACATTCTTAATCTGAAATTCTTTTCTTAGTTTTCGTAGGTGCTTTCTTGACACTCCTGTATCAATCAAGTAATTTCCTACCAGTAAGGAATTAGAATAAGGCAGTTTTCCATTTCTTTCTCCCTTGACAAAGAAAATCTCGTCTGCAAGTGGAATTATAAAATCATTCATGATGAGAACTAGAACTGTTTAATTCAAGATTTATAACATGAAAACTCTGATAAAGGTTTGGTTGATTGTGACTAATAATCTGGGCCCGTTCTATTGATTCAAGTAAGAAAGATACTTATTAATTTTATTCAACCAATTATTTCCAGATAATTCCAACCTTTTAAGCTCCTCAATCTTACATTTTTTATAAAAATCACTAAAAATAGCTTCATTTTCTCTAAATAGAACAGTAAGGAATTCCTTCACGATATTTGATATCAGTTTCACTTGGATTTTTGGGTTTAGAAAAAATATGACCGTAAATTTCTCAAAACAAAAAAAAGTATACATTTTCAAATCTTTTCCCATCATGTTCAACCCTGATAAGTCTTTAAAATTAAAAGTCTCAGAAAACCTTTCAAAAGCGCTAATGAACATTGGTATTAAGTCCAAGTCAAAAGCATCTTCAATATCTTCGTTCTTGTTCTTTTTTAAAAATGAATTCAAGGCCCCCTCAAAGATCTCAAATTTCAAGAGACATCGTCCATCTTTGTCAGCAATCAAGCAACCCAAGAATGGCGGTAAGCTTTCTTGTCTTGGAATTGTCTCTATTGGGTTCTCATGAAAATCTGCATTTAAATGATTTGTTATCATTTTCGTATTCTTCTACAAATATACAAATATACAAATTTTTTCATTAAATAATGATAGATAAAATTATTATAAAAAATATGACTTTTTTTACACAATTCCGCTTTGGTAGCACAAACAGTAATTAAAACAGGTGGCTTTTTACCACAAAGAAAAAGGATCTCAATTTTACACAAATTTTTTGACCTCTAATTTGGAATAATATTTAAATCGAAGCATCCTTAAAATTATAAACATTCAATAAAAAATTTACGTGTAAAATGGACGATGAATATAAATAAAAGAAATTATATTATTTGTTTTATTATTTTTGCTTTTTTTTTAGCTTTTTTAACTTCTTATTAATCTTCGTTCTCCATGGTCAATTTGACCAGTATATCCTTCCAGGTGATGGTAAATTAGAATGGATATTCGGCATTAATATGATTATCGTCTCAATTTTATTCTCTGGAATTTTGTCATTATACATTGGAATTCCCTTTTTTTTAAAAGCTTATGTCAAATCAATAGGAAAAAAGCAACAAATAGGATTAGTAACAGAAAAAGAACTGAGAGGAAGCCAGCATCTTTTAAAATTATGGTTAAGAGGGATTGTATTGGGTTTTTTTATTTCAAACATTGCTTATACGTTAGTATCAAATCAAAGTTTTGTCATGAGTATGATGAATCCCGAAGAAATAGCAAGACAATTAGAATATCTGGATGCTATTATCATCCCAGATCCTTCTTTAATGCTATTAATAATCTGGATAATTGCGATACCATGCACCTGTATTCTGGTGCCGATTTGGTTCATGATTGATGTTGGACTTGTTGCTACAAAAAGAATAAGAGGATTTGAATTTTCAAGTGTAAATCTCGCTTCGAGTTATCTTTATAAAATCATTAAAGGTTATGCTGG
>DXJM01000070.1 GCA_019057355.1 Promethearchaeota archaeon
ATTTAATAGATAAATTTGGATCCAATATTAATCCTGCTGACACAAATAATAAGGAAACAGTCACTAATGATCATGTCAAGATATTATATGCGGGGATATCTAACCAAGGATTGCCCATCATCTCAAAGCTATATGATGAAAGTCTTCTGCTTAAAATGGGTAAGGATGTTAGTAGAGAAAATATGGAAATATTTTGTTCAGATATTTCTGCAAAACTAGCAACCATTGCAATGAATACAATCATTCGTGCGAATACGAATATTGAAGAAATACAAATTCAAGATCTTAATGATGATGGATTGGATAAAATTATTCTGTATTCAAATATTTACGATTTTTCGCTAGATTTTGTAGCATCTGGAAATTTTGAACGAATTAAAGATATTTTTGCAAGATTTCACGATCAGATATCATCAGAAGATATATTTTTTAAAATATTTAATGGAGATTTAAAACCATACAAGTATCTTCAAAATTATCTTGATGATCTAAATAATTATTCCAATAGATAAAAAATAATTTGCATATTATTATGAAAGCGGTTATTCTTTCGGCGGGAAGGGGAAAAAGATTAAATCCCATAACATATAATCGTCCAAAACCATTAATCCCTGTTTGCGGTAAGCCATTATTGGAACATACTATTTTAGGTTTAAAAAACGCAGGTATCGATTCTATTCTATTAATTGTAGGATACAAACAAGAATTAATTAAAGAATATTTTGGTAAAGGAGAAAAATTTGGTATTAAAATTGAATATATCACTCAAGAAGAGAACTTGGGAACAGCTCACGCCACGGCTTATGCAAGGAGTTTTATAGATGATGATTCTCCTTTTCTATTAATGTATGGGGATATTTTTGTTGATCAAGAAATATATTCAGATATTTTAAAAAAAATTGAAAAAAAACACATAAAATGTCTTATCACGCTAAAAGAAGTTAAAGAACCACAACAATATGGGATTATTACCCTTGATTCTGACGGATTAGTGCGAAAAATTATTGAAAAACCATCCCCTGAACGAAAAGTTGGCAATTTAGCGAATGCTGGAATATATATCTTTGATTCTTTAATATTTAAAGCGATTGAAATGACAAAAAAATCCCCTAGAAATGAATTTGAATTAACAGATTCCATTGATATATTAATAAATCAGTTAGATAGACAAATACATAGTCATGTTATAGGGAATCAATATTGGAGTGATATTGGACTTCCATGGCAACTCCTTGAGGCAAATTGTTTTTTATTAGATAAGATTGAAGGTAAAATAGCAGGATTTATCGAGGAAAATGTTAAAATCACTGGAAATGTATATATTGGAAATGATACAGTGATTGAATCTGGAACAATTATTAAAGGCCCTTGCTACATAGGTAACAATAATAAAATAGGTCCTAATGCTTATATCCGGCCTTATTGTTTTATTGAAGATAATTGTCACGTGGGAATGTCCGAAATAAAGAATTCGATTATATTTTCAAATACTGCCCTTCCTCATTTCAATTATGTTGGAGATTCTATTATATGTGAGAATGTTAATCTCGCTGCGGGTTCTAAAATCTCTAATTTGAGACTTGATGATGGAACTATTAATGTTAATATTGATGAAAAATTGATTAATTCCAATCTTCGAAAACTAGGATCAATTGTAGGACCTAATGTAAAGACTGGAATAAATATAAGTATCATGTGTGGGAAAATTATTGGCGAAAATTCGTGGATAGGCCCTAATACCTTAGTAAATGAAGATATTCCGCCTAATATGTTATATTACCAAGATCCTGATAAAGGATTAATTAAAAAGTCAAAAAAATAGACATTAAAAGAGAGAATTGAGAAATTATATTTACTCTTCTTCTAGTGTTATTTCTTCATCATCTCCTACGGATACATCCTTGTTCTCTTCAGCAACTACTTTTTTAGTCGATTTTTGAGCAAGTTTTTTTACATTAATCCTTTCAGTTCTTCGCATTTCAGACTTTCTTGATCTTTTTACTTCAACGTCAACTATTTCAAATTGGTCATCAGGAACTTCTCTATCTTCCCCACCTTCAGGTATGGATATTAATTTACTTTTTATAACTGTTGAGCTAGACAATGGATATATGGTTTTTGCGATCCTCTGAATCTGATGTTGGAATTCTCCATAAATTATCCCCTTTACAAACTTCTCATGATTATTTGATTTTGCGAATTTTTTCAAAATTTCACTCATTATTTTTCTGATTAGGATCTCTTGAGAAGATCTTGCTCTTTTTATAGTCGTGCATATTGTTGTTACCCTATAGACATATTTATCCTGAGTTGTAAGATTGGTTATGGTTTGTACTTTACTTGTACCTCTTCCTACTAATCCTCTAACATAATCATTTGAATAAGAGTGCCCAAAAAAAATAGTTTGGCAGGTGGAAGCCTCTTCGTTGATGGAAACAACCTTAAATTTCAATTTCAAATTGATATCTTTATAAGACTCTGTAAAGTCATATAATGAGGTCTCGATCACCCTCCCGATAATATTATTATCGGAACCAATTATTTCCCCAATTGGGATATTCTTAAAACTTTTTGGAGAAATAACTTGATACCAATTTTTTTCTTTAAATGAATCTTTCTTTTTTCTAGCTTTTGGAGTCATAATGTGCTTTTTCCTTCATTATCTTTATATATTAACGTGCGACAAGGGTTCTAATTTGATCTGGGTCATACTTAAAATCTATGGCTAAAACTTTTTTCTTTTTATAGTATCTGATTAGTCGAAATATCTTAGATTCTGTTCGTTGTAAACCTTTATTAGCTCCAAGATCTTTATGATTATTCTCAAGATGTTTTCTAATAATTAAAGCTTTTTTTACTAAATTTGTTAAATCTTCAGGTAAAGATGTTTTGATGTTATTTTCTTCAAGAATCGTGCTAATTTTTTTCCCCGTGACTACTTTTACTAAAGGAACTCCATAAGAATCTCGTAGAATAGTCCCAATCATCGATTTTGATTGTCCCTTTTTTGCGAGTTTTACTACATCCTCTTCCACATTTGTTCCTGAGCGTTCCACCCATACGGGTTTTTCTAATCTAGGTGGTCTCGTGCTCCCACTTTTTCCTTTTTTTCTAGAATGTAATCGAGCCATGATTTTATAAAATAGGTAATTGTAAAAGATTTATAATAATCTTAATTTTGAAATATAAATAGAGAAGTAAAAGAAAGAAAATAAAATTTTGGATTTTTGATTAGCATGAAAGAAGAAAAATCTTTATTGTATTTTGTAACTGGGAATAAGAATAAATTCTCTGAAATTTCTCAGATATTTAAAAATCGTCAAATACCATGTAAACTAAAGCAATTAGACCTTGATCTAATAGAAATTCAAGCCGAGAATCTTGAGGAAATAGCATTATTTAAGCTTAATAGTATTAAAAAAGAAATAAATGAGTCATTTTTTGTCGAGGATGCTGGCTTTTTTGTGGATGATCCATTAAACGGTTTTCCAGGAGTTTATTCTTCATATGTTTTTAAGACGATTGGTAATGAAGGAATGTTGAGTTTAATAAAAGATTATGAAACGTCGAAAGCACAGTTTCGAGCCATTATTGCTTTGTATTATAAACCTTTGGATAAAATTCTAATATTTCAAGGTAACGTCCAAGGAAAAATTTCCAATAAAATTAGAGGGACTCATGGCTTTGGATTTGATCCAATTTTCATTCCAAATGAAATTCCTGGAAAAACCTTTTCAGAATTACTTATTGATGAAAAAAATGCAATATCTCATAGAGGGATTGCAATAGAGAATTTGATAGATTTTTTAAAAAAAATTAAAAAGTCTGTCGAAAAATTTCCATAATTGTTTGTTTAGAAAGTTTTCTAAGTATCAAGTATGTGCCAATAATTCCGATCGATATTGAAATCAGAAATACTCGAAGAATGGTTAATGTGGGTATATTAAAAATGATCGGCATCTCAGTAAATAATGCAAGATTCGTTTGTAAGAAATAAGCTATAAGAGTTCCTAATATAGTCCCAATAATACCTGATGAAAGCATTAAGATCATGCTTTCTATTAAAAACATATTTCTTACATTTCTTGCTTTTAATCCCATACTCCTCAAAATACCAATTTCAAATTTCCTCTCAAGCATGATCGCATATATCGAGCTTACTAAGCCAAAAATACAAATTATAACAGTAAACATTAGCACAATTTCCATTAATATTCTATTCCTTTGAGACATTTCATTTAAATATTTTATTTTAGAGGCTGCATCATCAATAATAAAACGTTTTTCTGAAAATTGAATATTAATTTTATCAATCAGGTCCATTGCCACGTTTTCAGAAACATAATTCAGATTTATTAAAATTTTATCGATAGTCATATTTTTTTCACCTTGATTTTCAATTGCCATAAATTTTTGATAAGTTCCCATAGAAAGCATTACACCTCCTCCATCTGCAGACATTTCATTGCTTCGAAATTGGAAGAATCCCGGAATTCCACCAGATATTCCAACAATCCGAAAAAGTGAGCTTTCAATAGGGATTCCCGTTTTATTTTGGGGATCATAAAAAGATAACCTTAATAGAGCTCCTACTTCACTTATCCCTAGACTTGAAGCTATAGACGCTGCGATAATACAAGGTTCTACTTCGTAAGAATGCTCTCCTTCGATAACGATATCTGTCTCATTAGCAAATAATTTGTTAAAGGAATAAGTAGTACTACTCCCTCTACTACCCCAGATCAATAAATCTTTATCGATAAGATCTACAAAACTCTGATTTATCCCTATTAAACCAACATCATGTTCTTGAAATTCAACTATATCGGAAATGAATACCTGATATTTAGTCTGCATTTGGGCAGAATAAAAACTAATTAAATCAATTAAGGAACTTGTCGTATCTTGTTGACCAGTGCTTCCTGCTCCAATATTAAAAATTACTGAAAAAACAGCTGCAAGATCAAAAGTATTATGAAGAACATATGCAATATCTTTTATTTCTGGAAAAGATTTTAATATCTGATACATCTCTACATCTATTGCTTTCTCCCCAGTCCCTTGATTTGTAATGATAAGATCTGCTCCATATTGGAATCGAATGCTCAATGACATGTTATCATTTTGCATTTGTGAGTTACTGGTTATGAAAAATATGAAAGAAAAGGAGATAGCAAACATTATTATTGTATTGGTATGTCTTCTTCTATTTCTTTTTATTGAAATTTTTACAATAGAACTGTATTTCCTAATAAAAGGAGAAATACCTCTTAAAAATAATCCCTGAATTAATGGAATGATACCTAGCGATGCTAAGATTAGGCCTATTAGGATAGCTCCTAAAAGTCCAATGAACAAGAAAATGACCATCATCATATCTCCAGTTAAAAAGATTTGAGGCATGAGAACAAAAATTATCAATCCGATCATTGCTATAGCAATGCCGGCAAAGAAGGTCTTTATATTAACGCTACCTTCTTTTTTTACTTTCCATCCTTCTTCTTTTGTTTGAAATGGTGTTATTGCTTTAATTAGGTCAATTTTATAGGTTTTATATGCCGGTATTATAGAGATGAGCAGAGAAATTCCTGTACCGATAGAGAAGGCAATTAAAAGGGTTTCTGGAAGTATTACATGTGTAATATCTGATGAATCAAGAAAAAATGCATCAAATATCTGATTTGTAATAGCTGGAGTTATACTATATCCAAATAGTACTCCAATTGAAGCTCCGAATAATCCAATGATTAATCCTTCAAAAATAACCATCATCACGGGGAATGACTTCTTCCCTCCTAATGTCCTTAATACTCCAAATTCTCTTACTCTTTCTTCAATTGATGTAGATAAAATTCCATTTATTAATATTCCAGTTATTATCATTGATAAGATTAATATAAACCAAAATGCAATAGTCATGCTCATTAAAGTAAATTCTCCATTCTCAAGTTCTGAAAGTTTTGGCATTGAAATAGAATAAGTGTTAATATCTAGTCTGTCTTGAATTCTATTACCAATAGATCGTAAATGTCTTGTAGTTGTTTTAATGTCTCTTGCATTATAGATGAATTCTGGGTTTTTTATTACGCCTACTACATAATTAATTTTTCCAATTTCATTAAAGAATGTCTGAGCTTGTTGAAGATTAATGATAATTAAGGCAGATTCAAATTGCATGAATTTTTGATCTTGCTTGCATATTTCTTCTATTGTTAAATTCAATTGAGTTTTACCATATTTTATCAAGATTTTATCACCCCTAGAAATATTAAATAAGTCTGCAACGTTCCAAAGAATTACACATTCTCCATCTCGAGGTTCATCATCATAAATCTTATCCGTTTCTTTACCATTATCATCTACTATAATTAAGTTTCCCATATTTCCATTCTCATATTCAGCTTCAAAATCAATACCATATAATTCTATAGTGGAATTAAATTCTGAATTTTCTGTAGAGGTTTCGACTAATGCCATTATTCGAGGAAAAAACTCTTCTATTCCTTCTATATTGGTTAATTTCTCATTTATTATGTCTTGTGAAAAAAAAGGATCAAAATTAAAATCAGGTTGGATAATTTTGGTAATCATGATATCTGCTCTCCCAACCACATTTGTTGCGGTATCTACGTAATTATAAGAAAGTGTATCATTAATATAACCTATTGCAGTTAAGAGAAAAATAGAAATGGCGATTCCACTTATCCCAAATATAGTTTTTGTCTTTTCACGTTTCATGTCAATCCATGAAAGCCTAAGAAACTGCCAGTTAATTAAATTTTTGATTTTTTCTTTTAAATGCGTCATTTTTTAAGAATTGTCTTTATAATTATCCTCTAATTCTGAATGGTTATTTTTTTTAGACAATATATTGAGTCTATCTCTTAAAGTACTCTCTACCTTTATTATTGAATCTCGTGAACTTGATTTAAATAACAAAATCTCGTGTCTACGCATTTCATATTTCCTTATTCTATATTTTTTAATTTGCCTTAGAAAAATAATAATAATAGCAAGTGCTAGCATGCTTGGTAGAAGAATATATGATATTTGCCTTATTATTGGAGTTATAATCTTTACTTCAACATTATTAGATTTTAAATTTACACGATTAAGATAAAAATATTCTATACTTGCTTCCTTTAATGATACCAAGTTCTGTCTTTTTGCTTGAATAATGTAAGTAAATAATACTGTTTCACCAGGATCGATTTTAGTTACTTCATTATATAAACTCCCACTTTTCAATGAAAAATCTGAAATTGAGTAGCTTATCATGTCGTTAATGTCTAAATCCTTGATAGATATTGTTCCTGTATTCTGAACTCTAAGAGAGACTATAACTTGATCACCTATTTCGACTTGATCTTTATTAACGGATTTTGTCAGAATCAAACTAATATTTCCGAGCACAATATCAGAAGATTTTGAAATTTGTAAGGCTTTATTTTCAGAACCTCTGATGAAATTTATACTTGGGTAATAATAAGCCTTCCAATCGGTTTTATATAATGTAATGTTAAATGAAATTATTGCATTATAACTTATATTTGAAATACTAATGTTTCGATTCTGATCGATTCGCACTAAATCTCCATAATTATCATTCATTGACAATTTTAGGTCGGGGATTGAACTGAAACTTGGACTGGTATTTTTAATATTTACCGTTAAATTAAAAACGTCATTTATTTGAGGAGATTCCAAGGATGTATTGTAAAAGATCTCAATGGTTCTCACATGCGGTATTTTATTTTTGTAATTTACTGGTGCTGAGAAGAATACTTCATTCGGGATTGTTACTAAAGATGTAGCATTTGATTTTGGGTGAACTTTGGGTGAATCATATCTGATATTTACACCGCTTACGTGACCAGAATTCGGGGTGTAAAAAGTAAAATTCAAGCTTAATTCTTCCGAAATGTTAAGATATTGCGTTTCATAAGTCAACGTGTTATTATCAAGAGAAAAATAATTCTTTTCACCAATTATTCCTGGAATGTCTATTGATAATGAAATATTTTCAGCATTTAATGACCCTATATTTTTTAAATTTAACGTATATGTATTTAGTTGACCCAATTCCGCGTTATAACTCGTAAGATACGCGGTTGCGACTATTGATGCAATTTCATCCGTGCCAAGGGTGATAGATCCTGATCTTCTTGACAATTGAGAAACTCTAGATTCTGGAGAAAATAAAATTCTTGCTCCTAAACGGGTAACTGAATTAATATCCCTAACCTCATACTCGATGTTAATATCATTAATAGATGTATTAAATGGCTCAGGAGACGTACCATTTAGCCTAAAATGTACTGTAAAGTTATAAAGATGGCTTGGATCAAATACATCATTTATGCTATCATTAAAATTAATTAATGTGAACCTCCTTGTTGAATTAAAAGCAGTCACGGTCATATTTTGATAATCTCCCAAGGAAAAATTATATATAAGACCCGTTAATGAATCTAAGATAGAGCTATTTTGAGTAAAATTTATTACAATTGATAATCGATCAATGGAATAATTAACTAAATCAATTATAGTATCATTTTGAAAGATAAAATCAATTCCAAAATCATGGACATCCACGGTATTATTCACCGATTCAATAATCCAACTATGATTATCTAATTCTAATGCCATTGAAGCATCAGTCCCTAAAACAGGTGTCCCATTAATGATTTCGGGTAATAAGGGGGGATCAAAGGTAAAATTATTAACATAAAAGGCGGAATAGGTATCTATAGCAGAAACCTCCGTGCTTGCGTTGTAACTAAACCACTCTCCTGGTTCCAACTTCCAATTATCGGGATTTCGAATACTCTCATCATTTATAAACAGGCTCCATTCAGATTCTTCAAAAACTGGATCTGAGCTATTTTTCATCAAATTTGCCAATTCTTCATTATAAGGCATTAGAATTTTCATATCTTCGCTATTAGAAGAAATAAGAGTTAAAGGATTATAAGGATAATAATAATCCACAATACCATTACCAAATGAATCGATTTCAAAAACGCGAATTTCCTCATCAAAATGTACAAATTCTTCTAATGATTTATCAAAATTATCTTCTATGAATGAAGTTATTTCATAGTATAATAAATAATTATATCCACTAGCTACGGTTATAATTGCTTGGAGGGGCATTGGAAGGATGTTGGCATAGGGAACTCCCCAAACGGTTGTATTTCCAACATTTTCTACGGTAATATTGAATTGAAATTCACCACGATCCACACCATGAGAAGTGTTTTCTCCATAAAGCGTTCTTCTAATCCTTAGATTTGGTTCAGAATTAGAAATGTTATATATAATGTTAAATTGATTAATAGCTTGAAGGACTCCAGTTGGTATTCCTGAGATTCCTTGAAATCCTGTATTTTTTAATACATTCATTGGATCTAATTCCGTGTTATAATTAACAGGTCGGATATAGCTTGCATATGTGCCATATTCCCCCACCCATACCAGTTCTAAAGAATATTCTTTAAGGGCATCAATATCAAAATCGGTTCCAAGAAGATAGAATAATGATTCAATTTTTTTTAAAGTATTTTCATCAAACCTAAAATAACGCGGGGTCGAATCGCACACCTCAGTAGATAGAATATTAATATCCAACCTGCTTAAAAAAATACTAATCATGCTAATGAAGGTCTTTTCACTTGGTCTTAGTGGTGTACCTTCATAATTCAATGCTTTCCATAAATTAAAATTATATTGTTGAGGAGCAATCTCTGCAATTCCCTCTTCATGACCTTCATATTGTATTTCTAATGTAATTAAATGCGAATCAGATAAGGAAATGTCATTTGATATTGAAAAATTAAAGGTATCTAATAGTTCATTTACATCAAAACCTTGTATTTCGAAGGGATCATAATTGAAATTTACTTGATCCGTTGGAAGCTTGGTTAATATATCGATAAATTCAATTGAATTAATTATCATTATTGAAGCTGAAAGATGGTAATTATTGTAATAATTCTCACTCGTCAAACGCTCTAAATCTATTGCTTTAAAATATCCATCTCTCGGGATATTTGCTGTAACTGAATTAAAATATAGCTCCCAATTTGGATAATATCCAACAAAAGGAAAAAAATATGGATCTGAAGAGTTAACACGAATAATATCCATGTGAAAATTTACTCTAATATATTTTAGGACCATATTTGCAGCATTTTGCGCTTGCTCAAGTGATAAATCGTTATCATAATAGAGAAATCCCGAAAATCCATTAAAATTTGTATTGGGGATATTATTCATTGTACTACCCGTCATTACCTTTGGAAATATCTCGGGTGTTATTCCATTTGAAACACTGATGACCAAATTACACTTATCTAGATGGGGATCGTTTGTATTAAAATAAGGCAAGAAATTTGTGTCATTTGTTAAAAAGGAATTTGTGATAATGGATTTATTTCCTGCAACATTGACGCTTATTTGTTCTGCATACACATCTTGGCCTGCAATATCTGAAGGTTTTATATTTTTTATCTGCTCAATATTGAAGTCTTGCTTCACCTCAAAAATGAGGATGTTAGTCGTTATCATAAATATACCTAAAATAATCACAATAAATGTTCTCAAATCACTGCAACATTTGACCATTTTTATAAAATCACCTATAATGTTTCTCTATAGATTTCAACAATCTTTTTCTTGCGTAATTTCCTTAATAATAATGTCATGCCAATGATTAAGAATGCAATCGCAAGACCATAGATCATAAATGCATCAATTAAAGGAAACGATGATGTTGTAGGAAGATCACTCAATAAACTCATGTTAGAGCTAAGCAACCATCCCGTGCCATATCCTATAAGGACTCCCAATGTCCCGCTACTCATCATTATAATTAACGCTTCGATTATGAATAATTTGCTAATATCCCTACCTTTGAGTCCTAATGTTCTAAGAATCCCAATTTCTTTTTTTCTCTCTATAATTGTAGAATATGAAGAAGCTAATAGACCAAAAAGAGCGATTATGATAGTTGTAATGAGTATCAAAGAGAATAAGCTATCTATTGTACTAAATAGGCCTCTCTGAGAATCCAACCTTTCTTTGAGGTTTTTTATATTAAAATTATAGACATCTTTGTATAATACTTTAATGGTTTCTTCAATATCAGATGTTAAATGCTTCATGTTGTCTTGAATTTTAATAAAGAGTTTATCACATGTGGGGATGGGGGATATTCCAAGTAAAGTAATATAGGTTTCTTGGGATATTAAAACACCCCCCATTCGTGCACGGCTTGCCGAACTGCTGAATTCTTCACTAAAACCAGGCATTGTTGCCGCTCTTCCTATAATCGTAAAAACATAATTTTTTGTTTCATCCCCCCTCTTAATTGTAATCCTTACCTTCTCATTCAGTCCTATATCCAAATTAACTCCAATTGCCTCTGAAATGATACAAGTATATTCTTTTTCATGAAGATCGGTAAATGCGTGTTCTTTATTCCCTTGAGTTAGAATAATATGTTCATTATTTATTGTAGAATAATAAATATTGTCAATTCCTATTAGAGAAATGCTGTTAGAATTAATTCCCGCATAATCACCAATATCCGCACTATATTTTTCACCACTAGTAGATAGCTGAGATATTTGTTCTGGACTCGCCACAATAGAGGATGTTCTCTCTATGCCTTCAATTTTTAAAATATCTTTTTGAAATTCAGTAGTAAAAATTTTATTTGGTTCAAGTGTTACAGTTTCTACGTCATCACCTTCTCCAAACCACCTATCATCATTATCTCTCCTAGAAAGATCAATTGACTCATCTTCATACCATCCTATTGTCTCTAAAGTC
>DXJM01000071.1 GCA_019057355.1 Promethearchaeota archaeon
ATGTATCTTCTAAAAATGCAATGAAAGGATTAAAAGAACATGTTCGAAAATAAGTTTTTCTTGTCCCGAGTAATATGGTAAATTAAAGTACTGTTTAAATGGTGATTAGATTGGAAATAATTGATATTAAAAATATCGAGACGAGTAAAACACCTCATGATGTTGATGTCCGGAAACTTTATTCGTTCAAACATGCATCAATCATCCATATTGAGTTGAAAGCTGGCGAATCATTGAAAAAACACGTTACTCCTGTGGATGTTTTTTTTTACGTCCTCGAGGGAGAGGGGGAAGTAGAAATTGGAACTGAATTAGAAAAGATCAAAAAGGATCAATTAATTTTTAGCCCCGCAAGAATTCCTCATAGATTGTTGAACAATTCTGAAAAAGCTTTTAGATTTATGGTCATTAAAACGCCAACTCCAACCGAAGAAACCAAAATTCTATAAGTTTATTTCTTTTTATTTTTCGATGTTCAATACTGAACATGTTCGAAAACAAAATTATATGATAGGATATATTCAATTATATTAAGATGGAAAACATAAAATGGGATTTAAAATGACGGAAGCTAAACAACGTGAAAAAGTAAAAAGAAAAATAATTGAAATTGATGAAGATCTTTGTACTGGATGTGGTAAATGTGTAATTGCGTGTGCCGAGGGGGCGTTAGAGATTATTGATGGAAAAGCGAAAGTCGTGAGTGAAGTTTTTTGCGATGGATTGGGTGCTTGCATTGGTGAATGTCCCGAGGGTGCTTTAAAAATAATTGAGAGAAACGCATTCAAGTTTGATGAGGAAGAAGTAGAGAAACATCTAGAGGGAATGCTTGAGCAAACCCATTTATCATCAACACCTAAAAAGGTAAGTGAAGGAAAGCAATATTCTTATCAATGCAACTGTCCCTTTGCAAACATGATTATTTATGATCAAGGATGGGATCAAACAGAAATTACTGAAGAGGTTCCTTCTGCATTAAGACAATGGCCGATCAAATTAACATTAGTGGCGCCTACTGCACCATATTTTAACAATGAAGAATTAATTATAGTTTCAGATTGTTCACCATTAGCTTATGGAGATTTTCATAGAAAAATTTTACAGGGAAAACCAATAGTGAGTGTTTGTCCGATGTTAGGATTAAGAGAAATCGAACTGGATAAAATAGAGGAAATCCTAAAAAATAATCCTATTAAAAAGGTCAACCTAATACTCATGGAGGTGCCATGTTGTCTGAAAATGAAATTTTTTATGGATCCAATAATATCAAAAATAGACCGTAAAATAAGTGTTCAAGAAACGATAATTAGTCAGGATGGGAAAATCTTGCATCAAGATAAATTATAGTTATTATTTTTTCCTATTGTTTATCCGACCATGTTTATTCTATCATCACAATTTTCTTTTTAATGATTTTTCTTAGCATGACCGAGAGGGCTGATTTTGATTTGTCTAATATAATAGCTAAATCCTCTAAAGACACTTTTCGAGGAACTTCAAAAAAACCGCGTTCTATTGCTTTTTCCAAGACTCGAACTTCTTCTAAAGAAAGCTTACTTTCTTCATTTTCAAGATTATAAGCAGATTTACCAATACGCAACAGATCAAACGTGATATTTTTTTGCTCAAAAAGAGATAACAACTTGTCAATCCTCTCTCTTTTAGCAATTAATTTCCAAAATGCATGCCCTTCCCTAACATTTACAGGGAAATTTACAAGTACTCCACATTTAATAATTGCATATAATAAATAAGGATCTTTGGTTTTAATATTGAATTTAATACGGGTATCTTCCCGTTCCAAGATACTCAATTCAAACACTGATGGATGTCGTGTAATAATCTCCATGATTGAATCGATATCGTGATAGAGAATTTCTATAATAGAATTTCCTATTGATTTTTCCAAATCATAAGGGAGAAAATAGGAAATCTGCATTTTAATATCTGGGAAGTCCTTGAAAATTTCCGAAATCCACATATCATCGGGAAATTTTATCTTTATTCTTGCAAGTGAAGGACTTTCGACATCCATAATTTATATTGAGATCATAAAAATTAGTAACTTTAGTAGGAATAGAATAAATATCAAAAAAGATTTATGAAATTATGGTTGATATGTTATTAGGAGTATGCGGAAGTCCGCGAAATCAAGGCACGGAATCTGCAATCAAGTATGCCCTAGAATATGCTTCCACCAAGTTTGGTTTTGAAACGGAGTTCTGGACTATACGAGGAAAAAACATAAAGTTTTGCTTGAATTGTGATTACTGCATTCGTGAGAAGAAAGGTTGCATGCACGTTGACAACCTTGGAGAATTTTACCCAAAATTAGAAGAGGCGCGTTTCTTACTCTTTGGAACACCGATATTTCAAGGAAATGTCTCAGGACAGTTAAAGACGGTAATGGACCGGTGCAGGGCATTAATTGCAAAAAGTCCTGATGTTTTTAAAAATAAGATTGGAGCTGCATTAGCCGTTGGAGGTGATAGGAACGGGGGGCAAGAAATTGCAATTAGAACAATACTTGATTTTTTTCAACAAAACCACGTTATATGCGTGTCAGGAGGAGCGTTTGGTGCAAATTTAGGAGCGAGTTTATGGACAAGAGATCAAGGAAGAAAGGGAATTGAGGAGGATGAAGAAGGTTTGCGAGCAATCCGAAAAGTCATTAAAAGAATGGCGGAATACAAAAAATAATAAAATTATGTTTCTTTAACTGTAAAAAAAATATAAAATTGTAATTATTTATTTAATATTAAACAATTTTTTAGCTTGTTTCTCTCTTATTCCTGAAACTCCCCACAATTCTTTAAACCAATATTTTCCTTTATGAATTACTACGGGAGTGTTCACGACGCATTCATTTTCATCGCAAAATGTTCCTACAAAATTTTTATCGTGTAAAAGCTGATGAATAAATTCTTGATCTTCGAGATCTTTCTCGATATATGACACTTTTTTATCATCAAGCCATTCTTTCAGTTCATGACACCGATGACAGTCTTTTTTTGTAATGATTAGAGGTAATTGCATTTCAGTCATAAAAAATTTTAATATCATCAAATAAATAAAGTTTTGGTGTATAATTTAAAATAAATTACTATATCATTGTAAGACCATTTTGCCTTGACAATGAGGACAATCAAGGGGTAATTCCTCATCACATGGTTCTAACTCCTTGCTACTCAGAATATTTCTCCAGCAAATTAATTTATCCCCTTTTTTTACCATGTCGCGTCCATGATGTTGAGGGATGATATTTTTTGTATTACAATTATCGCAGATCAATATTTTCGCTTTATTTTCAATTTCTTCAAGCGGTATATCTCTATAAGGATATTTATAGCGGAAAATGGTCATGCCATTAAGTAAAACTAGGAGAGAAACACCCATATCACCAATTCCAACCGCTAACCAGAGTGTCATTAAACCAATAACGGTTAAGACCGCGAAAGAAAGTTTGACAATGATTGATGTCCATATATTTTGCTTAATTTTTTTATTAGTTTTTTTTGCGATATCAATAAAAGTGAGAATTTTTTTTAAATCATCATTAATGATGATGACATCAGAAGTCTCAATTGTAATATCCGTAGCAGAAGCACCGATTGCAATACTTAAATCAGATAAGGCTAATGCAGGAGCGTCATTGATCCCATCACCAACCATGGCAATGCCCTTGTATTGAGATTTTAATTCTTCAATTTTTTTGAGTTTTTGGTCCGGTAATTTTTCTCCGTAAGAATGGTCAATATCTAAACAAGCACCAATAGTATTACATGCAAATTGATTATCACCAGATATCAAAACCGTTTTATAACCCCGCCTTTTCAAGCCATCTATTAAAATTGGAGCCGTGGTGCGAAGAACGTCCCTTATGGTGATAATCCCCAAAAGTTCTTTATTATTTGCAAGTAAAATGGGAATTGTTCCAATTTTTTCAAATTCCTCTAGATCCTCAAGTGGTAAGTCTATATCAAGCTCTTCAATAAATTTTTGACTTCCTACACTCACTAATTCTCCATTTATGACTCCTTTTATTCCCTTTCCTTTGATGACTTCAAAATTCTCTACAGGCTGAAATAGAATACCCATATCTCTTGCTTGATTTACTATTGTTTGGCCTATCAGATGCTCAGAAAGGACCTCTAAACTTGCTGCAAGTTTTATTATCTCTTTGTTATTCAAACCCGAATACGATATAATATCAAAAATCTTTAATTTTCCCTCTGTTAGCGTTCCAGTTTTATCAAAAGCAAATACATCAATTTTATTAATTTTCTCAATAAATCGATTTCCTTTCACGAGAATCCCATCTTTAGCCAGTTTTGTTAAAGATGCTATGTTTGCCAGAGGTGTGGAGAGTGTTAAAGCACATGGACAAGAAACAACCAATAAGACCAATCCCCTGTAAAACCAATCGTAAAAATTATTAAAAATTATAGAGGGAACGATCATGACAAATAGCGAGCAAATCACAATTATAGGTGTGTAATAACGTGCAAATTTTTCAATGAATTTTTCATTTTTACTTCGATTTTGTTGTGCTATCCTTACATTTTCAGCAATTTGAGCCACTAAGGTATTGGAACTTTCTCTAAGGACTTCAATATCAATAAAACTATCAGAATTTATGCTGGAAGCAAATATCTCATCCCCTTCTTGTTTAAACACGGGAATAGACTCCCCTGTTATCGCACTCTGGTCAAAATAAGATTTACCGTGAATTACAATTCCATCTAGTGGAACTTTCATTCCGGGTTTTATACCAATGATATCTCCCTTTTTTACATCTTTCGTTGGAATGAGAACATACCCATTATCGTGTTTAATCAACGCTTCATTTGGAGTTAATTGTAATAACTGTTTAATGGCATTTCTTGATTTATCAGTTGTGATTTCTTCTAACCTTTCAGCAATCGCATACAAAAGAATTGCCGTGGCTCCCTCTTGTCCATGTAAAATGAAAAATGAAGCAATACCTGCAATAATGATTAAAATATTTGCTGTGATTCTTTTTTCCATTACATCTTTAACGGCCTCAGTGGCAACGCCATAACTTGATAGAAATATTGATGAAAAGGCTAAAACTTGGGTGATTATTAATACATCAAATGCAAATTCAAAATAGATTGAAATTCCTATCAATAATGCTGAAAGAATAATAAAATACCAGAAATATATTTCAAAAAAAGATTCTTTCTCATAATTTTCAAGATCTAGATCATCTGAGCAAGACGAACATGATTGGTTACTAATCTTAATCACCTATTATACAATGAAATATAAATCATAAAAGCTTCACTTTTATTTTGTATAAAAAAAGAACTACACCACCAAATAAATATGATAAAGAACAAGGTAAAATTTAGATCGGAGAGC
>DXJM01000072.1 GCA_019057355.1 Promethearchaeota archaeon
GTCTCCTTAATGTAGCAGTTTCTCCAATGACCGATTCGATTGAATCGTTAGGAAGAGTTCTAGTTACAAGCCACTGACTTTAGTAAGTGGTAATTGACCGGTATGGATCACTACTCGATAAAATTTAATAGTTTATTTTTTTTATGATCAAGGAGCTCTCATCTGATTGACTCATTTTCTCAGTATCGGTTCAGATAACTTTTAAATAAATGTTGAATTCCTTAATGTTATCGTGATTGATAAAAATTACGCAAGAGGGATTATTTTTGGGGTAATATCCCTCATATTCGTGAGTTTTCAACCAATAATCGCAAATTCTCGACCTGCTGAGATTGATAGTTATGTTTATGGGACGATGACAAGCATCATGTTATGCATGTTTTTTTTCCCCTTGATGTTAGTCGAAAGAAAAAGATTAAAATTAAAAATTATAGAACTTGACTCTATAACTGAAACTGCGCAAATTCAAGGGTTAAAAACCCTCATGAACGGATATAAAGAACATAAAGTTCTCTTGCTCTATCTTGGAATCAATTTTGCGTTTGCTTATGTATTTTTTTTTTGGGGCTATGAACTTGCGGGGGCTATCAATGGTTCTTTAGCCCAGAAAGCAGACTTGATTTTTGCATTGTTATTTGGATATTTAATCAATAAGGAAAAAATCTCAAAAACCCAGATTTTTTTCTCAATTCTCTTGTTTTTTGGGCTGATCGTGGCAGTCACGCAAGGTTCTTTCAATGTTCTTGAATTAAATCTTGGCGTAATCATCATGTTAATAACTGTCACGTTATGGATGTCCTCCCATGCGATAACAAGACCATATTTGGAAAAGAAGCAAATCTCGACGTTTCAATTAATATTTATCAGAAATGCCATAACGGGAAGCCTTTTACTTGGTTCTTATTTAATTTTACGCGGGTATCATTTTTTCAATCTCTTACTTAATCCAATTAACATGTTTAGTTTCATATTGATGGGCATGTTTTATGGAGTTGATTTATATTGCTATTATAAATCTCTGTCTTACATTAGAATAACAAAAGTGAGCATATTAATGGCTCCCTCGTTGATCATTACGAATCTTTTTGCCACGATATTTCTTTCAGAGGTATTTACACTATTTCATTTGATTGGAGCAGTCATCATATTACTTTCAATAATCGTCATTATAAAACTAAAAGAAAAATAGAGTTCTTGTGAAAATCCATATCAATTAATCGGGAAAAATGCTACAGTGATTCAACCATAGTGCATGAACTTACTTTCTTTCTATATATACTTCCTCCTAGACGCCGGATAATCATTTTTAAATCTTTAATTTCATGAATCCATCTGAGAGTCGAAGATAAACCTTCGCCATCAACTCACGTAATAGGGTAATATCCTTTGGAGAAGTGATACTGAATATCACACTTGTATCATGACCTTCGAAGTAACCTTCTTCAATAAAATCTTCAATAAATTGTTCATATTCTTTACGCGTTAAGCGAACATTATCAGGTCCGAGCAAGTATATCTATCATGATGATTGGCTTGCATGTATGCTCATGTTTATTTATGATTAAATTATTTATAGGTTTCGAATAATATTTTTATGGAATTCAAGACGTGAAAATTCTATTATTTTCGTACAAAGCACCTCATCTATTGTAAAATGGTTAATTATATTTTTAAAATAAAGAAATTTAGGAAAAAAATAGAATAGAATATTTAAAAAAAAGAAAATAAGAATCCATAATACTCGTAAAGCCAAAAACCCTGTTCAATATTACTTCTAACTTATTATATTTATTATTTTTGTTGTTTGTTTATAAAATCAATCTTTCTTTTTTTGATTTTCTTTAATAACGAAAAGACTTGTGTTGTGGTGGAGCGCGATCCGTGACTACCACTTCACTAGCTTGAGGACCTTTATTACCTTGTGATACATTAAAAGTAACTTTATCTCCTTCATTTAATGACTTATAATCATCCTTATCGCTCTTAATTGCAGAGAAATGAACAAAAACATCTTCACCCTCTTCTGATGCGATAAAGCCAAAGCCTTTTCGGCTGTTAAACCATTTTACTGTTCCATTTGTCATATTTAAAACCTTATTACATAAACAAGCATCGAAATAATATCTCATGACGCTTGTTAAATAAATAAATCTTTAGTATGTATTAAGTTTTTTTGTTTTAGGATAAGGTAACTTTTTTTTTGCAAAATTTTTGAGAACATTATCAATGTAATTCATTTATTTTGCGTTCTCAGACGGTGAGCTAGCAAAATTCATCTTTTTTAACATGAATTTTCTCATCCAACGTTATTCCTCTACGATTGCAGGCTCATCGATGAAGAAAGGGGTTAATTTTAAAATGGACGCATCATTGTGGTATTCATGACTATTTTTTACAAGATAGGTCCGCCGGTTACCGCCGATTTGGGTAAAATTAACCCCCAGTGCATTAATCTTCAATTGCTTTTAGATGTTTTGGAAATTATCCGATCCACGAAAGGCATAGAATTGCCCAAGAAGCGAAGCGGATATCCACATGAGGTGTTCATCGTTTATCAGGCATTCGTGCAGCTTTTACAACGCTCGCCTGAGAAAACCGGCGAATGGTTAAATGAAGCGTGCAAGCAGGCAAATCATTCCTTTCAAGAACATCAAACGGAAGAATTTTCGAATGGAAAGCAACGAAGATATTTTCCGGATCAACCTGCTTTATCCCGGTGCTTGAAACACGTGTAAGCAATGCAGTACACGGAGACTTTTTGGAATCAGGTGTTATTTGCTCATTTTTTACTCTTATCTCGCCTTGGTATCATCACCTCTGAGGTGATCCTGATTGTTGATTACAAGGAGGAGAAATGCAAGAAGGATAAAGACGATCCATATTGTTTTGGCACGAAAGAAGGTAAGACTAAGCACAAAACACTGGTTTTTTCGGTGATTTCTAATGGATTGCACCAAGTGATTGCAAACTACAAGATCTACAAGCGTCAAGACAAGCCCCCGCTCTTTGAAAATGTCTTGGATCAGCTCCGTGCTCATGATTTTACGGTCAAGCATGCCTTGCTGGATCGCTGTTTTTATCGAAAACGAATTCTCACGATGTTCTTAACTCGCAAGATTACCGTTATTATGCCCGGTCGAAAATGCACGCAGACAAAACAGATGATTGAAAAATACGTGATGGGCACGGGAAAGCGCTATTGCAAGGGTACCATGAAGTTGAAATACGTTAAAGGGAAGGGAAATGTCTATCTCTGGTTTGACGTGCTCTTAGTTGCCAAGCGAAAGCATCCACTTTATAAGATTAAAAAGGAGTATCGCAAGAAAGTTTTAACCCTTGATGAGGCATCAAGGCGAATTTTTCCCCTCATCGTGCTCCTTGCAAGTCCGAAGGGAATTACACGTTTACGAGGAAATGAATCATATATCCGTGATTTATATCGCCTGCGGTGGAACATCGAGATTGCCTTCCGTGAAATGAATAAACTTGGCTTTTCTTTTAGAGTTCAAGGTCGAGATGCTCAACTCGGCATCTTGGGTGCAAAATCGTTATTGTATAACGTGGGGCAGGTGCAACGACACCACTTAAGAAAGAACAATCCTCAGGAACGTGCCCTGGAATTAGACGAGTTTCTTGGAAAGACCTGTATCCGTCGTAATGTTGAATACGTGCCTTCAAGTGAGAAAATGATGCTGGTCATTATTTAAGAAATAAAGTGGAGGAGGTGAAAATTTGTCATGAATTACATAGAAAATGTTGAGAAAAAAAAAAAATTTTTTCCAACTAAAAAACTTCTGTTTCGATTTTGGCGAATGGAAACTTTTTCTTTTTGAAAAGTTAGTTATCCTAAAGAAGGTTTCATTCTTTCTTACTAATTGAGGGAAAATCCTTTCGTTATCTTTGAAATCCATTTATCAGCTACTTAAGAGAATTTTTCATGGTCAGCAATTAATTTTTCAATGGATAATTTTTTTAAAATCATCTTTGTAATTGGCCGTTTAGAATCCCAAAAAATGAATGATTGGAAAAATTCTTTCACGCAATCTTTTTTTAGAAGTGTTGAGAGAAAGACTGCTTCTTGTTGTTGATCTATAGAGAGAAAATAGCAGGTATCATCAAACACGACTGGTTTCCCTTGAATGGGGGAGATCAAATGAAAATTAATGGTTTTATAAAAACCAGATAGAGCAATTTTCCACGGTCTAAACGTGTAGTCCCCCACGCCAAATATCGAGAAACGGGGTTTACCTTTATATATTGAACTTTTTCTTTTATTTAGTTTTTCTGAGTGTTTTTTTAAATAGTTCCATGTAAGTGGTGCCACCGTTTTAATGATACTCGTTTCTTCACCAATTTTCTTCTGTGGAACAATCATCCATTTTTCAGTTTGTTCAACATTGCCATTAACCAAATCAGAACTTTTTAACATTGGATAAAGATAAGTGGATTCGATTTGAACCTCATCGCCATTACAATTGTAATATTTATCTCCTACTTTGATTAATTCCATTACCTTCGAGGCATCATGTTTTATTCCTGAGCGCCACGTGTAATCACTTTTTCCCTCTAAATGCTTCCATTTTTCATGATACTTGACGTTAGCAATCAAAATATCACTGTCAAAACCAATTTCTTGCATCATCTCATCATTAAAACCATTAAACACTTTACATGTCATGTTATTCATTTGAGAATCATTAAATTTCACGAAAAGTAAGCAAGCATCCACATTTGCATCAAAATACTTTTTGGCATCAATTAAAAAAATCTTACATGAGTTCAGGTTGGAGTTTTCCTTGATTAAATATGAAAATACCTTTCGAGCGACGCTTACCTTGCAAAGCATCGCCAAAGCACCTTTGAAATTGTTTAAAGCTCGTGATAAGTTCATTATCATCCATTCTGAAATGTCAAAATTGCTTTTTCCAGTCATGGCTTCTATTCCTGCAAGGTTTTTGGTGTTAGATTTTTCAGGGAGATTATCTCCCTTGATAACGGACATTTCTGAAGAAGTAATCCAAGGAGGATTGCCAATAACAAGAATAGGTGGATTAAAATTTTTAAAATAGTCTGCCCAGTTTGCTTCAAAAAAATTCTGAACATTGAGCCTGATATTATCATTATCTTTTTCACTTATCAAATCGCTCCTTAGGGTGTTCAGATATTCCTTGTTGATATCAAATCCTAAGATGGTTGCATTAGGAAAAACTTTCCGAGCTGATTTTATAAATGACCCTAACCCACACGTAGGTTCCAAAATCGTTTTAGGGATTTCCATACTACCTTTCAAATAATTCAGTATTTCAGTGGCAAGCTCTATTGGAGTTTGATAATCTCCAAATTCCTTCATTTTATTCTTTGACATTTTAACGATCAATTATTATTTTACAATATTTCAATCATGTTTTTCTAGTTGATCATTAATTTTTAAATAGAAGGTATTTTCTTTTCAATCTTGGGATAGTTCTTCTTCGTGAATGGGTTAAGACAAAATTATTTTAATGATTATGACAACTTATTCACCAGTTATATTTGAATTTAAAATTTAAAATTTAACGAAAAAATGATATTATAATGAATCGAAATAAACTTTTATCAAAAAGAGTAATATCGGGTATTTTTTTTCTCACATTATTCACGGTCGGAACAATATTGATTTTTACGGTTCCTTTCAACGTTAAAATAACCTATGGCCTATCAGTTCACACAGATGATGGAGTGGTAATATCATTCAATCTTTTTGAACCAGCAGGTCGAGAAACGGAATCCAAACCCGCGGTAATCATAGGTCACGGCGTGATGGCTAATAAAGAGTTCATGAAAGGGTATGCTATTGAGATAGCTGCAGCGGGATTCGTAGCGGTAGCTCTTGATTTTAGAGGCCATGGACAAAGCACGGGCGAATTAGAGACAAGTAAGTTAATTCATGATGTTAATGCCATCATTAATTTCTTGAATACTACCACCTTAACCACTATTGATATGAATAGATTGGCGTATGTTGGATATTCAATGGGAGGGGGGCCAGGAAACATCATTGTAAATACCACCAATAATTTTCAATGCTTTGTTGGGGTTGGTACGATGCTTGATGTAAATATGAGATTAGGAAATTCTACAAATCCTCTTAACGTGCTCATGATCAATGCGAGATTTGATGAAGCCATTACTTTAGAAACGCTAAAGGCAAGCATGGCACCAAGAGTTGGGAAAACTCCAGCTGAAGTCGACGTGCATAAATTATATGGGAGTTTTGAGAATGGTAATGCATCAAAAATATACTTAGATGACAATTCCGAACATCTCATGGTGGCTTGGGACCAAGATTTCATAAGGGAAGCAAGAAATTGGATTATAAATACCTTTTCAGATATTAGAGCGATTGATGAAAATTTTTACGCAAATTTAAGGTTTTTTATACTGGTCATTCAATTAATAGGAGGATTAGGATTATTTTTTGTGATTATTGAGCCACTCTCAAAATTAATCCTGAAATCAAAGAATAAGGAGGAAATAAAAACCTATCAAATAGCATTCAGAAATACGTCAAAGAAAAATCTCGTACTTAAAACATTGCTGTATTCTTTATCGATTGTCCTTCCTTTAATAGGCATGGGAATCGTGTCTCCGCTTCTATTAACGCCATTAAACATCGTAGCACTCGTTATCATGATATTCTTTGGTCAGGCATTTGCATTTTTAGTATTATTATGGAGAACTGCGAAAAAAGAGGACGTTTCTTTACGAAGCCTTCTTAAAGAACCATTCAAAGATAAAAAATCCAACCTGCTAAGGCAATTCACTCTTGGAGCAATATTAACAATAATTCTATATGTTATACTATATCTCTCAGTGGGTCTCAACTACTTTGGAATGATACCTTCTGTAGTAAAATTACCATGGATGTTTCTATATTACCCTATCTTTTTCGTAATTTCACTGATTACCGGCATTCTCATCATGGCAATTATCTTGGATAAATATGAAGATAATGTAAAGAGCATGGTTAAATTATCATTAATAGCATTCGGATTTCTTGCAACATACACCGTCTTTTATATACTATTATTCTGCCTCATCTTAAGGAATTATTTCTTCCTCCTTTTCATCATGGTGATTTTACCTGTATTGTTACTGACGGCTTGTGTTCTGGTTGTTACCTACTCCAAGACGGGAAGCTTAATAGCAGGAACAACAATATCCGCGTTTTTGCACACGTGCATTTCAATAACGCTTTCCCCCTTAGCATTTGGGTTATTATTGATGTTCATGCGTTTATAATCTAAATTTTTTTCTTTTTTTTTATACTGTACTTTACATTTTTGATAGGTACTATCACAAATATTTTATTAGGAAAAGTACATTAACTAATTAAACAACGAGTTGGTAAAAAAATGAGCAAGGTAATGATCTTATATGGAACGAGATTTGGAGCCACTCAAGGAATAGCGCAAGAAATTCAAAAGGGCATCCAAGAAAACGGAATTGAAACTGAAATTTATGATTTAAAGGAACATCCATCAAAAAATCTCCCTTCTTCTTTGAAAGGGCATGATGGGATTATAATAGGTACGGGAATAAAAATGTCATTTTGGACAAAATCCGTAAAAAAATATGTTAAAAAACACGGCGCCGAACTAAAACAGAAACAAGATAAGTTAGGATTCTTCGTTTGCTGTGGAATGGCAAATAAAAAAGAAGAAATTGGTCCAGCAATAGAAAAATATATTGCTACAAGATTAGATAAATCAGGATTAAAACCTGCATTGATTGATGCTTTTGGGGGGGTATATGATTTGAGTGATACCTCCCTAATGAGCGGGATGAATAAAAAAATTATCTCTGGCATTTTAAAAGATGAAGAGGGATGGGAGAACGTGGAAAACAAAACTTATGACTTTCGGGATTGGGATCAAATAAGAAATTTTACCCAAAAATTTGTTTCTTTGATAAAAAATAGTTGATTTCCTAATATCATTAATAATAGTATTAAA
>DXJM01000073.1 GCA_019057355.1 Promethearchaeota archaeon
GCTTTTTGTAAGGGTGTAATACGTGCGTGATATAGAAAAAATCACGGCAAAAAAGCTTAAAAATTTAATGCACTATAAATAATAATATAGTCTTTAAGGTTCCTTGAACGATAGAATTGAAATCTTAGAAAATTATTTTATTGAACTGCACGAATGCTCCGAGCTGATGCTTTACGGCCAGATTATTCATCTCTCTTGAGATAGAAGGGCTAAAGGTTATTTTTTTTGACAAATAATCTCCTAAATAAATGATGATCTCATTAGTTTCTCTTTTAATGTCTCATTTATTCTTATAATATTCATATTTTTTATTTAGGTAATTTTTATACCACGATGGGATTATCCATATTAATGTGAGTGCTATTGAAAATCTTAAAGTAATAGTCATCGCTAATATAAAGCCTAATAAACAATTTATTTCGGTACATTCAATCCAATTAGTATTCCATGGATTAAGGAGGTGCATAATTGGTCTTAGATTATTATAATTGACGAAAGAGCAGATATCTTGTATCTTGTTTTTATCCAAGGTTCAATATCTCCATATTTAATTACATTACATGCTGAATAAGAAGATCACCCCCGCCAACCATGTACGATGCCGATAAAAATGAAGTTGATCATCATGATGAAATAATAAAGTCCCTTAGGATGGTGAGGTATCTCTGAAGTAATAAAGATAAGTGCTAATAATAGTAAATAAAATAGCAATTAACAAGACATACTTGCGAAGAATTTTTCATTTTCTATAATAGAATCCCAATAATGAAAAGGCTTATTATATAGATAAAGCCAAATAAAATGATAATTAATTTGATATATACTCCCATATTCATGATATCAATACTCAATAGGAATAAAGGGGATAATTGATGATAGCTTTGATCTCCTAAATAATGCTTTTCATGTCTTCAAAAAATTGACAATTAAACCAAATTTTTGCATTTGTCAAAATTTAAAACATACTTATTTTATCTTTAATGTGGGAATTTCTTGATTGAAAATGCGTAGTTTTTCCAATTAAATGGGTTAGAAGAGATGGCAAGTAGCGAGCTGATTTTGGGAATTTTTTATTCGGACATCAATAACTTGATTCATGATTCTATTAAAAATTCTGAAAATTTTTCGCAAGAAAAGAGGGAAAAAGTAAGGATGCTTCCTTTCAAGTTTTTAGGACCCGTATTTTTGACAAGTGGCATCACCAGAACCCAAAATTGGAAAATTGATTTGATAGAATCGTCTTTATCTATTTATCAAGAGCAACCTCAAGAATCTGGGATGCTCCAGTCATTTGTCAATCTGAATTCGGTATTTGAAACGCGTGAGGAGATTACTAACCTTTTTGCATTGATCGGAACGCCTTATACTGAGGACATTAAAGTCATACAGGATAAAATGAGTGGTTACATCCATCCAAGTATCGAGCAAGGATTGTGTATAAATAGAAAGAAAATAGGGGGCATATTTCGAGAAGATGGATTCATTAGAGAGGAATTAAATCGGGGGATGAATTTAATCCATTATTATCTCGGTTCCTCGCGTAAAATGTATTGGGAAGAGCAAGTCAATTACGATTGCGTGGGATTAATTGAGAGAGTATCTAATAAGGATGATAAGAGCTCATATCTTTATACCTTTGATAAGGACGATCCCACAAGAAAGCAATATCTCTCTTCATTTCCATCATATTACGTGATGGTGGTATTGCCAGATTTTTATGAAGATTTAGTGAAAGAAACTTTAGAGCTCTTTGAAATTACCCGATATTACCCCAACATAAGGTTCATCTATTTAAGCAATAAAATGAATAAAAAAGTAGTATATTTCGAGGAATTTCAAGAAATAAAAGGCAATAAAAGATGCCTCGGGTTAATATTAGTCCAGACGAATGAAAGCATGCTCGAGGCAAAAAGGATTTCGAGTTATAGAAAATATTTGAGACAAGCACTCGATATTAATAAACCTATTGGAGAGGTTATAAATAAAGTTAATCCACAATTCAGCTTGCATGAGTGGGGCACGAGCAATGAAGGGGAGTTAGAAAGAATTCATAAGATCCTCGATAATTAGAATTAAAAATTGTATAAACATAACTTATGGATGCGAAAGAATTTCAATATCAATATCCGATAAACAGAGAGCAACTCATAGGATTTTACACGAGAACAAAGCACAGGCTTCAAGATCGGGAAGAGGTGGAGATAATTGCAAATTTTCTCAAGCATCAAGCAATTATTGAATTGAGCATCAAGGAGATTTCAACTATTTTAAATTTTTATACTAAATTATTGGCTAATGACAAGAATCTCTTGGAATTTGCCTTGGAATGGATTCGAGCTAATGAAATCCGGCTAAAGTATAAAAAATACTTGATAACGACTAGATATCCTGAAAATGATTTTACTATAGCCATTGATGATTGTATTTCGCAATTTTTTCTTGATTATGACAATTATATTAGAGATTTTTTTATAGACATTAAAGAACATGAACTTAGTGCGCTCTATAATGTGTTTTTCAATCGATCTGATATTAAAGCACGCAATTTTAGTGATTTATTAGAATGGCATCACGATAAAGTGCCTACTATCTTTGAAGAAAGTACGAGAATAATGACAAATATTATCACCTTACGTTCAGGTTTATCACAAATTATTATTGAAGATTATCAAGAAGTATTATCTTCCAGAGTAAAAGAGCAAGAAGCAAGAGAAGAAAAAAGAGCCAAGACGTTTAAGGATGAGGTGAAAGAAGTAGGAGAATTTCAAGGCTTACTCCTTGAAAGGATGATGAAGTCCTATTGCATGAGCAAAGATAAAATCGTTTCTAAAGAAATTGAAAATGTGATAAACCAATTTTTAACATCTTATTTTAAATTCGGTGTTTTTTATGAATATGACGAATTTAAAGATCAATTAACACGAGCTTTTGCGCGTGATCTGCATGAAGGACTGACCCCTCCCTATAAAATAAAATATGAAAGAAATGAAATCGAACTTGAAGTCATGGAATTCATGAATGAATTTCGTTCAATTAATCAAATCAAAATACTTGATGGATCTGCGTGGAAAAACGATATTGCAAAATATCTCAAGAAATTTTTAATTCACTTTACCGATAAACTGTTTGAACCTAAAAAAACCACGATAAAAAAAGACATTTTGAAGCCTATTGTTCAAAAATTTGGTGAGAAAGAAGAGGGTCCTGATTTTCGAGCCATTTTTGACTTAAACCTCGAAATTGAACAATTCAGAGAACAATTAGAAGCCTCACTAGAAAAGACTGATTATGGATATGTGAAAAAACAGAGCATTATTAGGTCAAAAATTCAAGAATTTACGATGGAAAAGAGAAAAACTTTATTGAACAAATAACAATACAAATAAAGCAGTAAGTGAGTCCTCGACTAATCATTGAATTACCTTTCTAAACCTAATCTTTTTTAACAAGGTTTAATGATTATATCTAAAGAAAAGGATGTTTCATGCGGGAATTGCCAAGTCTGGTCAAAGGCGCTGGACTCAGAATCCAGTCTCGCAGGAGTTCGGGGGTTCAAATCCCCTTTCCCGCATTCTAAAGAATGCTGAATAAAGAAATCTTGAAATATCTTTTTATTGAATATGAGTAATTTTTAATGAACATGTAAAAAGGTGCATTATTCTTGCCAATGGAAAAGGTAAATGGAATTACCATGTATTATGAAGTCCATGGAAATGGATTTCCCCTGGTGATGATTGCAGGATTAACTGAAAATATGGATTGGTGGGATGAGAAATTAATTAAAGAACTTTGGAAAAAATGGACAGTCATCCTTTTTGATAATAGGGGGGTGGGAAGATCAAGCAACGATAGGGATTTTACTCTCAAGGAACTGGCAGCTGATACCGTTTCGTTAATGGATAGTTTACATGTTGAGAAAGCACACGTGCTTGGTCATTCGATGGGAGGAATGATCGCACAGGAACTCGTCTTGAATCATCCCAAGAGGGTAGAGAAGCTAATTTTATATTCAACATCATGTGGGGGATCAAAATACATTCCCCCATCACCTGAGGTTCTTAAAATGTTGATGGCAGATACTAAAGGAAAAATCCCTCATGAAATAGTGAAAGAGCATTTAAGTATCATGTTTACTGACGAATTTCGAAACAAGAACCCTGATTTTATTGAAACGTTTATAAATAAAGTGCTTATTGTAAGGATAAGTTATAGAGAATACAAGCGACAAATGCAAGCAATCTCCGGTTTTAATACAGCTCGTAGATTAAAAACGGTTGCAGCTCCAACACTGGTCATTCATGGAGAAAAGGACGTGCTTTCACCCCCTCAAAATGCCATTAATATATCCCAATTAATACCGGAGGCTCAATTAGAATTATTCAAGAACTCAGCACACATGATTTTTGAAGAAGAGTTTGATAAGGCATTAACATCTTTAGAAAGATTTCTTGAATAAAATAAAGCGAATTTAAAAATCACCTTGACTTAATATTAATAGAAATTATCAGACTTAATATTAATTAAACCATATTTGATATTCATCAAGATAGATTAGAAAGATAATGGGTTCAATGGAGAATAGTAATAAAGATTTAAAAGGGCAAATCCCAGAACTGAAAGAGGAAAATGTCATCGTATTTCAATTCAATGACCAGTTGGGGGAATTCGAGGAATTGGAAATTGAAGAAAGTTTTTCTTTACATGAGCTTCTAGATCCCGATTTTATCCTTTTATTCGTCGACCCTCACAACTTTAGAGTATGGGTTTGGCAAGGGAGCAATACCACGACGAGGATGAAATTCATTTCCGCAAAATTAGCACCCAGTATAAGAGACAGGCACGGTATTGCTTTTAAGATAACCGCTGCTGATGAAGGAAATGAACCCTTGGCTTTTAAAATAATGGTCGGATTGGAAGCACCAAAGGATGAAGAACAGGTGCAAACTGGTCCCTCATATGAGGGAACCAAAGAGGACTTGGAATTAATTCAATCTCTTTCACGTGAAAGAATATTACTAATACTTGAAAAGACGGAACTTCCTGATGGCTATGAAAGGAAGATGGTATTGGTAAAAAATACGCTTTATGGATATAAAGAATATGAACGAAATTATTTAGGATCCGTGATCAAGGAAAAAAAACTATTTCCTTTAGATGAAGACGTGCCGGATGGTACTTATTTAGTAGAATCTTACATCCCTAGAATGCTTTTCTCATTTAATAACGTCGTTTTAACAGAATTTCTGAAAAAATTAGATTAAGAAGTGAAATTATAGCTAAAATCCTAGGAAGGAGTACTTGAAAAAAAATGAGTCACGTCAAGCGAAGGTCTCCCCGGTATCCTGGGAGAATGATCAAACAAAAGAATCCAAGAAAAAAGATCAGTAAAAAGGTGAGGAATGCTCTACTTCTTATATTTGTCGTTATTATTATTGTTTTTAGCGCCGTGGCTGTTTCTTTAATATTTAGATTAGCATGACCCGATGAAGATAATTTCTAAATCTTAAAAAATCATCAATAATTCTCCATTTTAATTGTTCATGATACATGGAGCTTGAAAAAACAATCAAGGATGGATAATCCTAATGAAACTAAAAAAAGTAGATGTCGTGTTCCTCATTTTGCTCGTTATTCTCATGATATTTACCCTTGATTTATTTTTATTTGAGAGCCATAGGGCAATCATAACAAATATATGGGATATCGAAAGCTTAGAAAATATCGATTTTGACTTGATAGCGTTAAGACTTTGGATCGTCTTCATCGTGTGCTTGGTTGGTAATCTATCACCAATCCCCTCTCCATATACATGGAGCGTATGTCTTGGATTTGCATACTTTTCCATTAATCCATATATTCCATTGCTTTTTGGATTTATAGCTTCTTTAGGATGTTTATTTGGCGAGCTAGTCGGGTATTTTTTAGGGAGAGGGGCGGGGAAGATTATTTCAGAGGAACAAAAGGTCAACTTGAAAAGTTTGCAGGTTTATCTCTTAAAATACCCGAAATTAGCGCCACTTCTTATTTATATCTTTGGAGTAACTCCTTTAAATGATGATTTTTTAACGGTTCCCCTGGGAATATTAAACTATGATGTTAAAAAAACAATTTTATTCTGTTGGATGGGAAAATTTTGTTTAATGCTCTTATTTGCATACAACATGTTTGGGATATGTGGCTTTATAGGGGGTGAAAACTGGATATTAAGTATAATTAGCATTTACTTCATTTTAATATTAATATACTTGATGCTAAGGATAGACTTGGGAGACCTTCTCAAAAAGATAACTAAGAAGTTGAAAAACATTCATGAAAAATTCTTTAAAAGAATAGATTAGACGATGGTTATTCTTTTGAGTACTTTTCAATAAAATATTTCTGCAATGAGCAAACGTATTTCTCGAGGTTTAAAATTAATATCTTTTGTTGCATTTGTCGAAGATAGGAAACGTCTAAATCGATGAAAAGTGATTTTAAATGATCGATGGTTTCAAAAATTTCAACTATTTTTTTCCAATCATTTGCCCATTCTAAGTCTTGTATTCCATTTTGTTCCATTATCAATACCTGTCTTCTATTTCATATTGATTATTATTCTTTTATCTATCGTGTTAATCTAAAATAACCTACATATATAAATATTTAGGTGCTTTCGATTTTTTCATTTTTAATAGGGAACAAAAAAGATCAAGATATAAAACTCGCACATCTCAAACCTCTCGTGAGCCATTCCATTTGCAATTCTAACCCGCCTAGGTGTTGTTTTGTAAATATCTTAGAATTTGGTATAAATTTTTCTCGATATCTTGAGGCAATATAATTCATTGAAGGATTTTCGTCACGCCATTGAATTAGTGAATCTTTTGTTTGAAAATGCAGGTCTTCCATTTCATTCATTATAGTATCGCATTCTTTTCCTTCCCAAACGCCAAAATGACTCAATGAAATTGAATTAATTTGAGATCGCAGGTCCTTTAATCTTTGGAATGTCTTGATAACTTCTTTTTCATGAAAATCAGGGGGCATAAATGTAGGCAAGAACGTTTCACGATCGAGTCTATCAATGATAGTGTCACCGACAAAGATGTTTTTATTTTTTGAGTCTAAAAGAGCAATTGAATCCATCGTATGTCCGAAAAAATTCAAGACTTCTATTTTTAAACCATTTAAATCGATAATGTCGCCTTCCTTTAGAGGTTTCACGTCTACTACGGGTTTTGCAGTAGCATCAAAATAGCTATTCATTTTTTCTGGATGTTTTAAATACTCTAATGCCTTTTCGGAGGCTAAAAATTCAACCCCAGTTCCATTCATCAACTTCTTTAATCTTTCAGCACCTTGGATGTGATCCCAATGCGAATGGGTAAATAAAATTTTTTGAACCGGGAAAATTCCGAAATCCTGCAATTTCTTAATTATGGTTTTCGAAACACCGCTTGTTGAAGTATCAATCATCATTCTAAATCCATCATTTTCAATTATGTAAATTGAAATTGAACCTTTTAGTTTAAACAACAGCCCATCAACAAGATAGGTATTATCATTAAATTTTCCTTCAGAATGTATGAAAACCATGAGAACCTACTCTATAATTATTATATAATAAATATTTAAACATATTTTAAATAAAGTTACTTTCTTACCTTAAAATACTTTCACGTTGATAATAACCTCTTGTTCATGATATCTTTTACGAGTAGAGATACGGTTTTATTTTTACATAAAATTTAAAATGTGTAAAACTTAATA
>DXJM01000074.1 GCA_019057355.1 Promethearchaeota archaeon
ATATTGTCAACGAAAAATTACAACTAATAATTCTTCACATTAATATAAAAATATTTGAAATAATCATAAAAAATGGAGAGAATATAAAAAAATGTCAGGGAAAGAAGAAGTTGCATGGTACGAAAAACCAGAATTAAGAAACCTCTTTTTAAAAATGGGAAGTAATGCCCTAAGAGGGTATCATGCCCCAATTGTTAGCCCTAGAACCGTCTTTGTAGGTACGAATGGTATAATTGATTTATGTAATCATTTAGGCAGTTTCCTCGTTCCTGAAGATAAGCGCGTGTTAATAATTGTTGATAAAGATATTAGAAAATTTGGAGAATTTGTTGCTGAAAGGCTTAAAACATTAAAACAAATAGACAGTAAGATTTTTGATAACATTTTACCTGATGCTCCTAAGAATATCATTATTGAAGGAGTTAAAATGTGTCAAGAATATGAACCCAAAATTATCATTACTGTTGGGGGTGGATCAGCCATGGATACTGCTAAAATGATTTTTCTATTGTATGAGGTACCCAATATTAATTTAAATCATGCTGTAGTTCCAAGTTATTTTGGGACACGTAAAAAAATATATGCAACCGTTGCCATACCGACTACTGCAGGGACTGGATCCGAGACGACTCCATTATCAGTTATTACAGATACAGACAGAGAGCCTCCAAAAAAAACTATCGTCTATGCTTATGAACTATGTAACGATTTTGTAGTCCTTTATCCTGAATTCACGAAATCCATGCCCCCTTATTTGACGATGGGAACTGGGATGGATGCACTTGCGCATGCAATGGGGGCTTACGTTCTAACTAGAAGCAATGAATATAGTGACATGCATAATTTGAAAGCTGTAGAAATGATCTTAACCTATCTTCCTCGTGCAGTAAAGAGAGGAAATGACATGCAAGCGCGAGAAAAGATGCAAATGGCGTCCTATATTGCAGGGGTAGGTTTTGGAAATGTTTCAGGAGGTATTGAACATTCTCTTGGACATCAATTAGGGAGTGCCTTCCATGTCCATCATGGTGTTTCCGTAGCTTTATATCTATGCGCATCTATAGCATATCAATCAAAAGCTACAAATAGATTTCTAGATCTTGCAAAACAGTTCAATATTCAGATAGAAAATAAGAAAAAAGATGAAATATTGAGAGAATTACTTTTGAAACTTCAAGGGTTCATGAAATCGGTCAATTGTCCATTAAATGTAAAAGAACTTGAAAGACCAAAGATTAGTCTCGAAGAATACAACGCTAAAATTGATTTAATGACTAATTATGCCTTTAATGACATCGATACGCTCTTTTCTACAAGGCACTTAGGGGAAAGAGATATAAAACCAATATTTGAAATTGCTTATGAGAATAACTTAGATGATTTGATGGAGTTATTTTATAAATAGAGAGGGAAAAATAGTATGAGTGAAAAATTAAAGGGATATAACGGTAAAATTGCTTATATTAATTTAAGTAGCCAAAGTATTGACGTAAAGGAACTGGATCCTAAAATAGCGGAAGATTATATAGGAGGTGTGAGTTTATCGGCAAAAATATTATATGACATGTTATCTGAAGCTGATTATGAAACATTGAAAAAGGACTCATTTTCAAGCATTAATCCAATAATATTTGCAACAGGCCCATTAACCGCTACCGCAACACCATCAAGTAGCAGGTATTCAGTTTGTGGTATTTCACCCCTAACAGGAATTTGGGGGGAATCCACCTCTGGTGGTTTTTTTCCCGTTGCGTTAAAAAAGTGTGGATTTGACGCCTTAGTAATAACAGGAGAGTCTGAAAAACCCATTTATATGATAATTGAGAACGGTAATATTTCATTCAGACCTGCAGAAGCAATCTGGGGTAAAAATACAAGAGAAACCACCATTGCAATTAGAAATGAACTCAGTAGTGATAGCATAAGGATTGCTTGCATTGGTAAAGGTGGTGAAAACTTGGTTAAATACGCTGGTGTCATTAACGATGAGGGGCGAGCTGCTGGAAGGTGTGGATTTGGGGCATTGATGGGTAAAAAAAAATTAAAAGCTCTTGCTGTGAAAGGAACCCAACCAATCGAATATGATGATAGAAAAAAATTAGCGGAAGATGGGAGAAAAGCAATTGGAAGTATAAATGTCAATTTCAGCTATCTATGGCTTGGTCATTATGGAACGTTATGCTATTCGGATTTAGGAGCGGTTTTTGGAGATGTTCCTGGGAATTATTTTACTAATACTGTGTTTCCTGCAGAATCATTAACAGGAAAAAGATTGGGAGAGGAATATCCCGTAATGCAATATAAATGTGCTGGATGCTCAATAGGATGTGGAAGAACTACAATTGCTGAAATTGATGGAGTTGAAACTGAGATTGATGGTCCGGAATATGAAACTGCAGCTGCTTATGGAACTTTATGTGGGATTTATGATTTTAAACCGGTACTCAAGGCTCATCATGTATGTAATCTTGAAGGAGTAGATGTTATTTCTAGTGGTGTTAGTATTGCATTTTTGATCTATCTTGTAGAAAATAAACTTGCTATTGATAATATATCAAAATTATTAAGAGATATGACAATAGAAGAGATCAAATGGGGGAATGAAGAACTTGGGGCAAAATTACTAAATCAAATAATTAACAGAGAAGGGATAGGAAATCTTTTAGCAGAAGGAACGAGAATTATGGCAAGAGAATTAGGTGTTGATCCAGGTCTTGCCGCACACGTCAAAGGATTAGAAATCCCAATGCATGACCCTCGTGCTTATTTAAATCAGGCTCTTAGTTATATGACTTGTTGTACAGGAGCAAATCATAATAAGGGCGATATATATGGTGTTGATAGTGATTTTGGATCATTTGGAAGAGTTCGAAAAGATGATAGATTCACGGTTGATGGACGAGAAATTTTGGTAAAAGAAATCCAAGATATAAGAAATATCTTTGATTCGGCAGTAATGTGTAATTGGAGTTTTCTTCCCATGCCTATAATGACTAAGCTTTTCAAAAACGCAACCGGAATAAAAGGCCTTGCAAACAAGAAGACATTACTTCAAGCCGCAGAACGAGGAAATACGTTAAAAAGACTTATTTCTTGTAAACTTGGTTGCACGAGAGAAGATGACCAATTACCAAAAATTGTCACCACCCCCTTAAGTTCAGGAGGCTCAAGAGATATTGAAATAAATTTAGAACATAACCTAAAGGTCTATTATGAGTTAGCAGGATGGGACTGGGAAACAGGAGCACCAACTAAGGAAAAATTGCAGGAATTAGGAATATAACCTTTTTTTTTTTATTATTATCAGTATCTAATGAAGTAATTTTTTTCTATTTATTTTTATTCTTTTCATGTTGTCACCAATGATATTTTGTCACCAAATCAACAAT
>DXJM01000004.1 GCA_019057355.1 Promethearchaeota archaeon
ATTTGAATTCTCATTTATTTATTAAATATGACTAATTTTTTAGTTCAATTGCATTTATTAGGTGATAAAAATTAAAATTAAAGTCAGACAAAGGCAGGAAATAGTCATTATTATCTTTTTATTACTCATTTCTTTTCTAATTCAATTTTACTTTTTATTTATCTTAAAAGTTGAAATTATCTATTCTCATTTTTTTTACTTACCAATAATATTGTCTTGTATTTGGTGGAAGAGAAAAGGACTATATATTGCCTTAATCTTTTCACTATCGGTAATCATTCTTCCCCTGTTTGATGAATCTAATATATTTTACCTGAGCATTATAAATAATAGTTTAAGGGCCTTGTTGTTAATTGCCATTGGGATTATCGTTGTTTTTTTACGTGAAAATTTACATAAAGCAGAAGAAAAAACGAGAAATTTATTAAGTGAACTAAAAAGGTCTAATTCAGAATTACAAGAGTTCGCTTATATTGCATCCCATGACTTGCAAGAGCCACTCCGAGCTATAATTAGCTTTTCACAATTATTGGAAGAAAAATACTCCGATAAATTGGATTCTGATGGAAAAGAATATCTAGAGTTCATTTTAGATGGTGGCATGAGGCTAAGAAAGCTAGTTAAAGACCTTTTAAATTACTCTAGAATCACGACTCATCAGAAACCAATAAAAATGACTGATATTGAAAAAGTGCTAAATGAAGTAAAGCTTAACCTGAAAGAATCCATTGACGAAACTGGAGCGATTATCACCAATGATCCAATGCCCGTATTAAGAGTAGATAAATCACAAATCATGCAATTGTTTCAAAATTTGGTTGGAAATGCGATAAAATTCGTATCTCAAAAGGCACCTATAATTCACATAAGTGCTAAAAATGATAAATCTGAGTGGATTTTCTCGGTACAAGATAATGGAATCGGGATAGAAAAAGAATATTTTGATAGGATCTTTAAGATTTTCCAGCGACTTCATACTCGGAGTGAGTTTGAAGGTTCTGGGGTTGGCTTAGCTATTTGTAAAAAAATTGTTGAGAGATATGGTGGCAAAATATGGATAGAATCTGAAGTGAATAAGGATTCAATTTTTTATTTTTCAATCCCTATTTCTGAATGATATCATGCTAAACCTTAATATTAAATAATATATAATTATTAAATCATTATTGGTGATAACATTAAATATGAACGATGAAACGCGAGCAAGATCAGTTGAAATTCTACTTGTTGAAGACAACCCTGCTGATGTCCGACTTACGCAAGTGGCAATAAAAAATAGTAAAATAGCAAATAATCTACATGTAGTAAATGATGGAGTTGAAGCTATTAATTTTCTTAGAAAACAAGGCACTTTCAAGGATAAACCTAAACCTGATTTAATTTTACTTGACTTAAATTTACCAAAAAAAAATGGGTTTGAGGTTTTAAGTGAAATTAAAGCTGATCCTAATTTAAGACGAATTCCTGTAGTGATATTAAGTATATCAGATGCAGAAGAGGATTTATTGAAAACATACAATCTTTATGCGAATTGTTATATTAAAAAACCGGTGGATATAATCGAATTTGAAAAAATTGTTAAATCTATTGGGAATTTCTGGTTTTCAATAGTCATTTTACCTGAAAATAAAGATTAATCCTATTTATAATTCTTTTTCATTAGATCTTCTTTTAATTCGGAGATTTATTTGTTCTAGCGTTTTGGTTCTTTTTAAAACATTTTTGTGTGCTAAAAGTTTTGATCATGAAAATTTAAAAAATCAATTAAAAATTATTTTTCGATAAACTCAAGTTTATATCGAAGATTTTTCAATAAAACGGAGAAAAATCGAAAAAAATTTATTTAACTTTGCTCATTTCTAATCTTATAGAACATTCATATGTGATATTTTCTTTCAATATCACTCAATAGATGTAAGACATGTATAATCAAGGTAGATAAATGAATGGTGATAAATAGTAAAATTAACATCTTATTAATTGAAGATAATCCTGCTGATGTGCGACTCATAGAAGAATTGTTGAAAAAATCAAAGGATTTATATTATGAGATAGAATCTCACTCTCGTCTTTCTGATGGATTAAATGCTCTAAAAAATAAAGATTTTGATATCATACTTTTAGATCTTAATCTCCCCGATAGTGAAGGAAAAAATACCTTAAAGTCAATATTAAAACTGAATGAGCGGTTACCGATTATCATTTTGACCGGATTAGATGAGAAAAATTTTGCCTTCTATTCTCTTAAAAAAGGTGCCCAAGATTATTTGGTGAAAGGAGAACTAAATACTTCACGTTTGGTCCGTTCTATATTATATTCCATTGAAAGATACAAGAATGAAATGAGAAAAACAGTTAAAACCAATGATATTTCTCCCTTAGATGATAAAGATAAAGAAATTCTAAACATCTTGCAAGAAAATTGTAGAGTTTCTTATAATGAACTGAGTGATAAAGTCGGATTAGCAGCAAGCACGATACATAATAGAGTTCAAAAATTACAAAAAGATGGGGTTATTAAGGGTTTTTTTGCTCAAGTTGACCCTTTTAAAGTAGGATTTAAAACCTTAGCATTAATGGGACTTTCAATAGATCCATTAAAAATAGATTCCGTTGCTGAAAAAATTTCTTCGTTCGATAATGTCCAATTAATCGCTGCGACTACGGGGGATCACGATCTTGTCATGCAATTGATAGCCAAAGATGAAAAGGAACTCTGGAAATTTATAAATACGAAAATCAAAACAATAGAAGGTGTTTATCCACAATTACATGTCTCAAGTTTTATTGATACTTATAAAATGACCCATAAAATAAAATTTTAATATATTTCGGAATAAGAACACGGTAGCATAAAAAATCTTCCTAAATCATGGTTGATCTCGAGATTCTTGTATTTTTTTTAAATTGATTGAATATATCCTTCAACCTTTTTTCTCCATTTCCAATTTTTAATCATGTATTTCAAATCTTCTTTTAAACGTTCTATTAAATATCATTATTTTCAAGAATCTCTAAATTTATATTCCTTATCTTTATGTATTTAATTTCCATTATTGTGATATCTCCCTGCATAGATATTTCACCTAATTTTCCATTGATTCATCATCAATTTTCTGATGACATAAAAATGAAGAATATTCAAAACTATACCTCTTTAAAGCAAGGTTTTTATGAGAAGACGTTACCTGTAAGAACATCCTCTCGAACCTTTTTTAGGATTTTAATACATTTAGGAAATAAAATGGTAATTTTTTATCGATTAATGCAGCAAGACTATGAACAATATTCGGTAATAGATTTATAAAACGAACTTGGTTCAGAGGATTTATAAAGGGTGATTCTTTATTTTTTATTGTTAGAATCAAATCTATCTATAAATTCCATTAAATAATACTTATGAATATTATTCGAAAAAACAATGTGTTGAGGTGAGCAAAAAGAATGGGTGAACAAGATTTAGATACGATAGATAATATCTTAATGAAATCTCGAGTTGATTTAGCAGCAAGAAACTTGCTTAAAAAAAAACTTCCCTTTAACATGTTATGCCGGACACTCAGTAAATTACAGTTGATAATTGAAAAAGGATGCCATAACTATACCGATAATGACACCCGCATCATGAAAGATAAGATAATCAATTCAGAACTTGAATATGATGAGATTTGCTGGTTAATTGCTTACCTGAGGGCATTTCTTAATATTCAAAATGAACACGATCAAAAATAAAAATAGAGGGAGGTTGAAGTGTATAAAAAAATATTATTCATTACTGATGGATTAGAAAGTGCCGAAAGAGCTATAGATAAAATTATAGAATTTCATGAAACTTGGGGTTCAGATATTTTAGTAGTCCACTTTTTAAAACACGCAATAACAATTCCATTCATTTATGAATCAAACTCTTCTAAATTGCACACTTTAATTCAACAAGAATTTAGTTATTATGAATTAGGACAGGCAATCTTGAATATGATTGAAGTTACATTTAAAGCAACAGGTGTTCCCGTTGATTTGAAATTAGTAGTTAATGAAACACCTGAAGAATTCGTTAAAAAGCTTGTTGATAAGCATAACATCGATTTAATAGTAATTGGAATCCAAGGATCTTTTTCCAAAAAGAAAATTGGGCACGAGGTATCATTTAGTAAAAAAATGATTAAAAAAATCCATTGCGATATTTTGATTGTATAATCGCAACTTTTTTTATTTACTCATACTTGTTTATCTATAACTGGATCTATAATGACTTTTAACTAAAAGCGTAAATAAAAGTGCTAAAATAAAGTGGTTTTAATGTTAGATGAGGAGCTAAATAAATATGGGAATAAAGTAGTTAGTATCGAAGATGCAATAAAGAAATATGTGAATCCCGGGGATCGCGTATTTATCGGATCGGGATGTTCAGAACCTATAGATCTTGTAAAAAAAATCATTGAACTAGGACCCCAATTACCAGATATAGAATTTTTACACCTTGTAAACCTCTCGGATTTGGATTATTATAAAACAGCGGGAGGTAAAGAAGATCTATTTCGTCACAATACCTTTTTTATTGGTAATAATTTAAGAGGTCCCATCCAAAAAGGTATGGCTGATTATACACCAATGCTTCTTTCAGACATTCCGAGATTCATTAAAAGGGGCAGAATGCATGTAAAAACAGCACTTTTACAACTCAGCCCTCCTGATAAAAACGGGTTTTGCAGCTTTGGAATCAATGTTGATATCGCAAAACCAATTGCAGAAGTCGCCGATCATGTAGTAGCAGAAATTAATCCAAAAATGCCCTATACTTTAGGAGACTCTTTTATTCACATGGATGATATTGATGCTATTATTGTTACGAATCACGATCTCATTGAATTTAAATATAGTAAGCCGAATGAGACCGCACAAAAAATAGGGAAGTTTGTCGCCTCTTTAATTGAAGATGAATCAACTATTCAAACGGGCATTGGAATCATTCCAAACGTATTAGCTGGAGAATTAATGGATAAAAAGGATTTGGGAGTTCATAGTGAAGTATTTTCTGATGGAATCGTTGATCTTGTAAATAATGGCGTGATAACATGCGAAAAAAAGACCATTCATAAAGGAAAGATAATCTGTTCTTTTGTAATGGGTTCAAGAAAGCTATATGATTTTGTGGATCGAAATTCAATGGTTGAGTTCTACCCCTGTGATTATTGTAATGATCCTTCACTTATAAGTCAAAATAAAAAGCAAATAGCAATAAATGCCGCTCTCACGGTTGATTTGACTGGACAAGTAAATGCTGACTCGCTAGGGCCATTATTTTACAGTGGAATTGGGGGTCAAGTTGATTTTATAAGAGGGGCGGGGAGATCCGAAGGTGGTAAACCAATTACAGTTCTTCCTAGCACGGCTACTCTAAATGATGGAACGGTTATTTCACGAATTGTTCCCTATCTCCAACAAGGTTCTGGAGTTGTCATAACACGAGGGGATGTACATTACGTGGTGACAGAGTGGGGTATTGCTGATTTATTTGGTAAAAGTGTCAGAGAACGAGTACTACAAATGATAAACATTGCCCATCCGGATTTTAGAGAGGAATTATTAGAATATGCAAAAAAATGGAATTACGTGTACTCCGATCAAGAACTGCCAATGTCAGTAGAAGGAAGAATAAGTCTCTATCCTGAAAAATATGAGAAAAAACTAACACTTTCGGATGGAAGGTTCATTCTAATAAGACCTGTTAGGCCAACTGACGAACGGATGCTGCAAGGGCTTTACTATTCGTTGGATAGTAGAGATAGGTACCTTCGTTTCTTCACATATTCTACTTCATTTACCCATACCAAGATCCAACCCTTGGTTAATATAGATTACGCAACAAACATGATTTTAGTAGGGGAGCATGAAGGAGACGGGGAAAAAAAGCTTATTGCTTCTGCAGGTTTTTTCAAAACTCCTGATCCTTCAACGGCTGAAATTGCAATCGTTGTGGATGATAATTGGCGAGGTAATAATATAGCTAGAACCTTGCTTGATTATTTGGTAATCATTGCAAAAGAATTAAATTACACCTATTTCTCAGGATCTGTATTGATTGAAAACAGGGTAATGCTTCATATTCTTAATAAAAAAAATCCCGATTATGCATTTAAACGAGTTGAGGGAGGAGTCATAGATTTCAAGTTCTTCCTATAAACGAGGGTATCTTAAATAATTTCTCTAACAAGATAATATACATTTCCAGAATTGCATTTCACGCAATTTATTTTTTTCTCTTTTGAAGCAGATTCATCTTCCCATTCGTTATTACAGTCAAAACAACCATATCCTACGAAACCTCTTCTATAATTAAAATGTCCTCCATAAACCTTGATATCCCGCCCCTCCAAAATGGCTCTTGTAGTTTTTTGATGGGCACTTTCCAACATGCGAGAAAAGGTTGGTTGACTGATCCCCATTTTTTCTGCTGCATCTTTTTGCGTTAATTGAACATAATGTTTTAACCTCATTGCTTCAAATTCAGTGAGCGTTAATGTTATTGTGTGATCACTTGAAGGAGTTTCAGCCAAAAAATATGCATTATCAGGAGGATTTAAGACCCATCTCCGTCGTACTCTTCTTCCCATTTAAAATCACCTGAAGATATAAATGTGCTATTCTAATAATATATGAATGATAATTCATAATAAATTTTTTGATTATTATTCAAAATAATCAAGTTCACGGAAATATCCCCCTGAATTCAATTGCCCTCGCTACTCGAGAAACCGCGATAATATAGGCTGCAGTTCGAAGTGATAAGTGTCTCTGTTTAGAAATTTCATACACTCTTTCAAATGCTTCAAGGAGGATATTTTTTAATTCACTATGTATTCTATCCAACTTCCAATAATATGCATGGATATCTTGTATGTATTCAAAGTATGAGACGCACACCCCTCCACTATTTGCTAAAATATCGGGTACAATGATTATTCCCTTTTTATTTAGAATCACATCGGCATCCGTTGTGGTTGGACCGTTTGCTCCTTCAAGTATTATCTTACAATCAATATTATCTGCATTTTCCCTTGTAATTTGATTTTCCATTGCCGTCGGTATTAGAATATCACACCTGATAGCAAATAAATCTTCATTTGGAATTGATTTTGCATCTTGATCTCTAAAATCCTTTAACATATTACCTTGATCCCTCCATTCAAGCACCTTATTAACGTTTAATCCTTTCTCAGAAAAAATTGTTCCCTCTAATTCTTGAATTGCTAGGATTTTACAACCAAGATCGTATAGTTTTTTAGATATGACGCTCCCAACCTTTCCAAATCCTTGAATTACGACACTCATTGATTTTAAATCTAATTTTTCCCTTTTACATAATTCTTCTAACACGAAAAACATACCAGTACCAGTTGCTCCTTGTCTCCCTACCGAGCCTCCAATCTCGACCGGCTTTCCGGTTACGACTCCTGGAACGGTCCTTCCTTTTTGCATTGAATAAGAATCCATCATCCATGCCATGGTTTGTCCATCAGTATTCATGTCAGGGGCGGGAATATCAATATCTGGACCGATGATATTTATGATTTCAGTAGTATACCTTCTTGTAAGTCTCTCAAGCTCTCTTCTTGATAATTTTTTCGGATCAACACATATCCCTCCTTTAGCGCCCCCAAGAGGTAGATCTAAAATAGCTGTTTTCCACGTCATCCACATTGCAAGTGCTCTTACCTCGTCAATGTTCACATCTGGAGAAAATCTCACCCCCCCTTTTCCGGGCCCCCTAACAGTATTATGATGGACTCTATAACCTTCAAAAATTTGTAATTTCCCATCATCCATCATCACGGGGATAGACACGATTAATGCCCTTTCAATCCTCTTGAGTGCTTCTACGGAATTAGGATCTAATCCCATCTCTTTTGCAACAATCTCAACTTGTTTTATTGCCATTTTATAAGGATTAATTTCCATGAAATAACCTCATCTTAGAATATAAAGTCATATTTGTTATCCTACTTCTTTTTTCATAATTTATAAAATTTTTGTTCCAATTTTTACTTTCTTCTAAAATAAAATGCATAAAGCATTGATAAGATAATTTATTGCTTAAAATCACAAATATTTAGGATAAAGGAACATTTATCAATTAAGACAATTTAAATTTTTATACAA
>DXJM01000075.1 GCA_019057355.1 Promethearchaeota archaeon
AGTTTAAATTTATTTATAATAATATATTCCAAGTGGATAAATATATTGAATTTCTAATAAAATAAAGTGAAAAGATCATGATTGATATAAATGAAGTCAAGGCAATAATTAGGAGATTTGAAGAGAAAGAGGGTGTTCGGGGAGTCATAATATGTGATTCAAGTGGATTGCCAATCAAATCAAATTTGAATATTAATATTACCGAAGAAGTAAGTGCATATATTACTTCGCTTATTGGAAAATCTAGACAAGTTTGCGATGCATTAAAAGAAGGTTTTCTCAAATTTGTAAGGCTTGAAACTAGCAGGGGAGAAGTAATGATAGCTTTGGAAGAAAATCTTATTCTAATAATTCTAAAATAAATTATTTTTCTCACCCTTAATTGAGAAAATTATAGCTTTAGTTCAGTTCAAAATCCCCAATTTTGGTTTATTCTTATTATATAGCATTATTTATCCATTCTATGAAATGTCATTTTTATTAAACAATTAAACATTATAGAAAATAGCTTTTAAACATGTTATACTTTCTTTCTTCCCCAACGGTTGTAGCACCCATGTGCCCTGGAAGAATGATGAAATTATCCGATAGTTCTGAATTATACATGATCTTGTTTTTTATGCTCGAAAATAATTGTATTTGATCTCCTCCCGAAAAATCAGTTCTCCCGACACTCCTCCTAAAAATGAGGTCTCCAGTAAATATTATTCCATCAATTTGATTCCCATTAAGTTCCTTAATATCTTTGGTGTATAGACTAATGCTTCCAGGGGTATGTCCCGGAGTATCTAGGACGTGTAAGGTTATATCATCTAATTCGATAATATCACCTTCTTTCAACCACTTGTCAGCGTCTTTATTGATTCCATATTGAATAGAGTCATTTTTCGAGTACATTAAAGGTGTATTGAAATGTCTCATAATTCTTCCCGCTTTCATGGAATGGTCAAAATGACCATGTGTTAAAACAACTCCTATTACGTTTACGTGATTATCTAAATTTTCAACCGTTTCTATTATTGCCTTTGGTTCTGCTCCCGGATCAATAATTATAATTTTTTTATCCGATCCAAAAATATAACAATTAGTTCCGTAGGAACCTACAATAAGTTTTTTTAAAATCAATTTTCTTCTCAACTATAATAAAAATTCTTCCAATAATTATAAGAAATACAGAATAATCTAAAATTATTTTGAATTTACATTATGGTTATTTATTAACTCGTTTAATTCAATTAATTTATTATAAATGGCTTGTCCTTTTTCAGTTAAAATGATAAATTTCTTATTTCCGTTCTTTTCAATTTTAATCAATCCTTTTTCAAGAAGTTCATCTTTAACTCGAAAAAATGAATTATAATAACTGAATTTATTTAACTCACTATAAAAAGCATGTTTTTCTACTTTAAAGTTTTTAAATGAAGTCAATACCTTGTATGTATCTCGAAAACCCTTCTTTTTTAGAAATTGCACTACATCTTCTATTATTAACATTTTAACCCCTATGGTAATAACTGTATCAATTATTCATTTAGATACTGATTAAGAAAAGGATTAAGGCTTAAAAAAGTTTTTGAAGTTGAATTGTATTCATTCAAGTATGGTTAAAAATAATTCGAATCCTGAGATTTTAAATTTTTACAGGATTATATTTCAAATATCTTAGATTTTAATAAGTTTATTCAATTATTTATTTATGATAGGTAATGATTACATATCAAAAAGACTTTTTGAGATTGAAACAGGGAACGTTCCTATAGTCTTATCATGTCCCCATGGTGGTTTTAAAAAACCCAAGTTTATTCCTAATAATAAACAAGGAGTTCAACTCTCAGATAAATATACAGTATTTTTTACAAGACGAATCATTTATGCTTTAAAATTAATGGATATCAAATTATTTTATATTATAAGTAAGATACATAGAATTAAGGTTGATCTAAATAGACCTCCAGGAACTTCTGCTGCTTTTGAGCAATATTCAACTGATGCCAGAGATGTCCATTTTTTTTTCATAATAAGGTGAAATATCTTGCAAAAGAATGTTTAAGATTGTTTGGGAAATGTCTTTTTATAGACTTTCATGGATTTACCAAGCCAAGAGATGATTACCAAGATATTATTTTTGGAAATATTTTTTCAAATACATTATCAATAAAAAGCAAGGTAGGAACGACTAGTAATGATGAATTTTGGGGTCTTTCAGAACTTAAAACCCAATTTTTGCCACATTTTTCCATGGATGATGGGCGTTGTGTAAATGATATTTCAATTGGATATTCAGGTGGTTATATTACACATCAATTTTATAGAAAAAACAATATTAATGCAATCCAACTCGAAATCGCCGATAATATCAGAAATGATCTCAGTTTGACAAATCTTTTTATAGATGATTTCATAAAAGGAATAATAAATTGCGTGAAAAATGCTTGAACAAGATTTAGGAATTACAGACAAACATTACTATTGATATTATTATGATAATTAATGTTGCTATCATTCAGATGGAGATTAGAGATGGGGAAAAACCCATTAATCTTTCGAAAGCTTTAGAATACCTTAAATATTTAAGGGATGAAAAAATTAAACCTGATATTATTTGTTTTCCCGAATTATTTACTACGGGTTATGACTTGAGAAATGTTAAAATGCTTGCTGAAATGATTCCTGGTCCAACAATTGAGAAGATGTCCCAGATTTCTAAAGATAATTTTATTGTTATAGGAACTATTTTAGAAACGCGAGAACAAAAATACTACAATACAGCTTTTATTTTAGGTAAGAATGGAAATGTTATCGGAACATATTCTAAAATTCATTTATTCTCTCCAATGCTAGAAAAAGAATTTTTAATGCCTGGCAATCGAATTCCCACTTTTACTATACCTGAATTAGATAATTTAACAATTGGAATAGCTATTTGTTATGATTTACGATTTCCTGAAATTTTTCGGAAAATGGCACTAGATGGTGCTCAAGCAATCATCGTTCCTTCAGAATTTCCCTCTCCTAAACGCGATACGTGGATTATTCTAAGTAAAGCCCGAGCTATCGAAAATCAATTATTCATTATTGGCACTAATAGAGTAGGAGAAGGAAGAACAGAAAGGTTTTTTGGCAGTTCCATCATTACAAATGGTGATCATTCCGAGATAATGGGTGAAAATGAAGAAATTAAGGTTTTAAAAATTGATTTCAACTCTTTAATTAAAATAAGACAAAAATTACCGTTATTGAATGATAGGCGGAGTGATTTATATTAGAGTTGGAGGAATTGTGGATATATCTACTAAAGATATACCTGGAAGGGCATCAATGGTTATTTTTATAGTAGGATGCAATTTCAGATGTAAATTTTGTCATAATAAATATCTATTATATGCAAGTGTTGGAAAAGAAACTGATATTGAAAACTTGCTTAAAAAAATTAAGTCGAATCAATTAGTAAAAAGCATCAGTATTACTGGGGGAGAGCCAACATTACAAGATGATTTACCACTTCTGTGCGATAAAATTTTGAAATTGGATAAATTACTTAGCATTGATACAAACGGATCCAAACCAGAAGTAATAGAAAAAATTCTTTCCAATGTAAATCGAATTGCCTTAGATCTAAAAGCAAATCCTTTAGATAATCAAAGATATGATGAAATTACTGGAGTTAAAATGGACACGAGTAAGATAATTAAAACATTTGAACTAATAAATCAAAATAAAAATATAAATTTTGAAATCAGGACGACGTTTGTAGAAAATTTATCAAAAAAAGAAGAT
>DXJM01000076.1 GCA_019057355.1 Promethearchaeota archaeon
AGAAAAATATTTTGATTACTGAACAAGATGCCATACATTATATTTTTTTATTAAATTTGTTTAATTTAGTTCTCTTTAGTATTTTAATTTTCTTCTTGATGGTGAACAATTAGTAAGAAAAGAGCGTGTAATAATTTTTCCTTTCGTTTTTTTTTCAATTATTTACAACGCAATAAAGAATTTAGAATGAAAAACTAAAATTTATAATTTTATTTTAACAATTAAGTATTCTTTATATAAGAATGCAATTACTAACTGAATGCACAAGCGATGATCACAAACATTTAAATACAGAAATGTCAAAATAATTATTACGATAGTAATTTTTTTCTCTTGAAAAAAAAACTATCCGTATTTTATGAAAAAAAACAAGACATAAAGCAAACAAAATTGGAATGAATAATGAGTTTTTTAAACAAAAAAAGAGCTGCATTTTTGATCGTCGTCGCTTTTAGTTTTAGCCTGATTATTCCCGTATCCCTTGCTTGGCCTTTTTTTTCATCCGAACCTGAAGAAAAAATCACTCTTGCGACGGGTTTTTACGATGAAATTGGAACCTTATACACGACAAAAACTAGCGATAATATCAATATAAAAATGCTACGTTACCATGCTCCTGGAGAAGACTTTAATTATGGTGCACAGCCACTATTATTGTTCCCGGGAATATTAGAAAACATGAATCAATTCTTGCAGCATTCTACGAAGGAGATAAAAGAACTCTTTGATGTTCAGCTACCGGAAGATCTTGCCGATTGGGCTGTAGGGGACGAGAAAATTGAAGAAGATCCAATGCTTTACTACAGTATCGCTTATTATTTATGGAAAATTGGATATGACCCCTGGTTTGGAAACTATAGGGGGACTGGATTAGGAGAAGCGAGAAGTCAAGATGGTGGCTCAAAAACGAGTTTAGATGTTTTTGGACTTTATGATGTGAGAGCTGGTATCAGAAAAGTCTATGAAGTTACAGGACTACATCCTGTAATTGGAGGGCATAGCACGGGAGGCTTGGGTGCTATAATGCATCTTCAAGGTTGTGATTTTAGTTGGACAGGTCACGTGAAGTCATATAATACCTTAGTTAAGGAAAGAAATGGAGATACTAAAGGTCCCGAAACGGTAAAAGGCTTTATTGGATTAGATCCTGCCTGGATCCCGGGCATGACTAATCTACTAGACAATCCCCTTATTTGGGGCCTTCTTTATACTGATCTTGTTATAGACCTGAGAAGTATTATTGAAACGATTATTACCCTTCCCTTAGTTTCTGACGTAATGCCATGGATTCTTAAGTTAATTACTGAACAATATGGAGAAGATGTGAATTTTATTTTTAGGGAAATGGTTAATTTAGATGCAACAAATGTCAATGATGCATGGATTTTTTACTTACTGGCATATACCTTAGATACCTTATATCTCCGAACTCTTGCTCAATATCTTGATTTTATCGCTAATGATAGAGTAAGAGAGTTCTTCAGGAACGGAATCTTGAATAATGTAATAATAAGTCCTCCCAAACCACGATGGTTAGATGGATATTATTACTATGATAAAAACATGGCAAATATGAAGGTTCCATCAATCATATTTCTGGCTGAGATGGAAAACGAGGTCATGGATCTTGTAGATGCTGATAAAGTAATAAGTGGCGTGATAGATGCTAAAACTCCAAATGTAAACGACGAGCATTATTTTATCCCTGGAGCCCATATTGACATGCCTGCGGGATTTGCTGCTCCAATAGAATTATTTCCTAAATTAGGAGATTGGTTAGCAAAAATTTAAGAACAAATACAATAGATAAGAAACAATTCAAATCAAATCTTATGATTTTGATTTACTTTCTTTTTTTTTTAAACATTCTTCCTTAAAAATTCCTCTTTAATAACTTTTCGACCTAAAGATTTTTTTAAAAAAATAAAATAATCAAGAATTCCAAGTGATCTTTATAGTTGTTCGGTTATCTCCATCCCAGGACTTCTCAATAAAATTAGTTTCAACTTTTTTTCCAATATAAACATCAAAAAAGCTCTGCATCCATCCCATTGCGATATAATAAAAATATTTAAATTCGGGATCGAACTCTTCAATGGATATCCTTATTTCATTTTCAGAGATAATTTCTCCATGTTGGTGTCCAAAATTAAACCATAATTTAAAGAGGCTATTATATGATCTGATCCCTTCTGAAAGTTCTCTTTTCATCATCGGTCCTTGATAAAGCCGTTCAATAGTTTCTTTCCCTGCATTATACCCCATTTTTGTGGTTATATTAATGTCGTTCTTCGCAAAAACCTTGATAACGGCATTAAAACAATTTTTAAAGGTTTCATAAGGATACCAAGCTGCATCAAGGATACGTTGATTGACTATTTTCATGTCTTCTTCCGAAAGCATGGTCTCGTAAATTCCACTTTTATTTGCTCTTATGCCCTTTACAAAGAATTTAAATAATGCTCCCTTAATCTTCTTCATGTTCTCACTTAAAACTAGTATAAACATATAATAACTATTCACTCTAATAAATTCGTTGGATAAAAGATGAGAAGTACACTAAGTGAATTCATTTAATTAATAAATTAGATGATTAAAAATAAAAAGAACAAATTACCAAGTAATCCTAATAGATGTTCGGTTATCTCCTTCCCATGATTTTTCTAGAAAATTAGCTGTAACGTTCTTATTCAAGTAAAACTCAAAGAAACCATGCATCCACCCTTTTGCGATATAATAGAATAATCTAAACTCTTTGTCAAACTCTTCAATGAAAACATGTACCTCGTTATCCGATATAATTTTACCATGTTGATTTCCAAAATTGAACCATAATTTAAATAGATTGTTATAAGATCTAATAGCTTCGTGAAGATCTTTCTTTCTTAACGGTTCTTTATACACGCGACCCAATACACTTTTCCCATAGTCATATCCCCATTTTTCAATGACATTTAAATTTTCCTTGGCTTCAATCTTGCAAACGGCATTAAAACAATTTTTAAAGGTTTCATAAGGATACCAAGCTGCATCAAGGATACGTTGATTGACAATTTTGATGTCTTCTTCCGAAAGTATGGTCTCGTAAATTCTGCTTTTATTTACTCTTACGGCGATAACCCACGCTTTAAATAAGCTTCCTTTAATTTTTTTAATTTAAGCCACCCGTTTCTTCTTCCATTAATATATCTAATAGAAATTCCTTTATTAAAACAATTAGGTTTTAACAAATAAGGATATTCGATACAACGAAAATCCAAATTAAAATTAAAAAATTATACTTTATGGAGGTATAATAACAATTTTTTTTTCAAAATTCTTAGGAGAGACTAATCCTTAGAGAAATTATGATTTTTTTTATCTTAATCAATCTAAAAAAAAAATTAATAAAATCAGGAATTCCAAGTAAGATTTATTATTGTTTTTTCATCTCCCTCCCAGGATTTTAAAATAAATTTCGTGGAGATCTTTTTTCCAAGATAAGCTTCAAAAAAACTTTGTATCCAGCCGCACGCTAAATAATAAATTAAATCAAAATCTTGGTCAAAATCTTCAAAAATGACATTCATTTCATTATCTGACACTATTTCTCCGTGTTGCTTCCCAAAGTTAAACCACAAATTAAAAAGCCTGTCATAGGTTTTAAGCGCCAGACTTTTCCCTCGTTCTTTTACAGTATCTTTATGTAAATTTTTTAGAAATTTTTTGGCATGTTCACATCCCCAGCTTTTAAGATTATTCTTATCCGCCCCTGCTTCAGCCTTGGTTGTAGCGACTATTATCATCTTGAGATGGTCATAGGGGTACCATAATGCATCTAGAACTTGCTGTTTAACAATATTCTTCTCTTCTTCATTGAGAAGTGTATCATAAATTCCGCTTTTATTAGCTCTAATGTTTATTATAAAATGTTTAAATAAAGCACCTTTAACTTGTCTCATGATCTGCTAACTTTTTCTAGTTTTTTTCTTTATACAAATAATTGGGTACCTCATATAAAAATGCTTACGTAAAAAAAGATGAACATTAATGTAGATAAAATAAAGATGAGTGGTGGCACCGAAAGGAAAGTGAGGTTTACTATCAATTAAAAAGATTTATCAGTGTTTAAGAATAGCTGGTTTTTTCGTCCTATTCTTTTTTTTGAGATGAGTTCAAGTTCAATTAACTTTTCAATATGGTATTGCAGTGTTTTTCTATTAACATGTAATATCTTGGAAATCTCGCTATTACAAATACCTGGTTTTTTTTCTATGATTTTGAGCATTTTTAACGTCAGTTTACTTTTCTGTAATTTTAAATCGATATTAGAGAGAGGATTTTCTAGATAATAAGGATAGTATATGAGATAATTTTCAAATCTCCTTTTACCAATAATCTTATAACTGAGGAGGACGTCAAGGTGCCAGGCTAAATTTCCTGGTGATATCTTCGTTTCACGGAGTAGCTCGTTAAAATGAATTCCCGGTTGTTTCAAGATCAAGTCCAAAATCAAGCTTCGATTTTCATTTTCTAGCACTTCATCCAAGGATAAATTGTGTTGATTCGAGCCTCCAGCATCAGTTCTGTTCCTTATGTATTCAATATAATCTTTTTTTGAAATGATAGTCACGAGAGCTACTAAAATAATTCCCGTGGGCACTGAAATGCTAATTATCCAAATTAGTGGGGAGTGAGGTTCTCCCGGAGCTCTTTCATAAATCGTAAAATAATGTGAATTCGTGCCGTTCACATCGGTTAAGACGGTTTCTAAATACGTCTTAGAAGTCAATTGGTCTGCTTTCTCTTCGGTAGGAAAAATGCGCCATTCGGGGTCACCAGGCATGAAAGAGGCTAAAAAAAATTGCTTGGAGGGATCCAGACCGAATTCGGAAAGCTTATCGAACCTTAAAGTGAGCGTGTCAATGGTGATATTACTAATGATCTGGAAAAAACAATTATACTTGAATATTAAAAATATATCTCCCAATGTTGGTTGTTTTGGCATTTCTTCCAATAATAATTCACTTACCCCATCAAGATTCAAATACCACTCTATAATTAAATCTATGGGATCTGAATTGTTTACAACCAAGGAAACATGACGAGAAAAAACAAAATTATTAAAACCAATAGTTAAATTCACGTGAACATCAGATAAAATCTCAATTTTCGAACCAATCAAATTAAAATTAATTATAGTAAAATCATTAGGATCGATCATTACATTATATCCTTGATATTGAAAAATATTAGGATTATATGAAGCCGCCTTGCTTTCTCTTATAGAAATGTTTACTTCCATAATAAACAATAAGATAAATAGGGCAAATATTACTCGATATTGATTTTTATATTTCATTATCTCCACTCCTGCAAACAATTAAAAAAAAAAAATTATTTATATCTCTATTAGTATATAACTATATCTACAGAACCACTGATGCTTTCATTTTCATAATAAAGTTGAGCTCCATTATATATTATTGTGAGCGTAATGAATAACTCTAAATCATAAGTTCCATTAACTATTTGCATCATGTCATTCCCGACAACCAGATTGGCATCGATAATTCCAACGAGTTGATTCAGATTAAAGTTAAACTCCTTTGTCTGCCCAAGAGGATTCGTTATGGTCAGCTGGAATAGTAGTATTATTTGTAATTGCTGAGATCCTGGAATCGTACTAAGATCAATACTTCCAGAACCGTGGGCATTTCCTTGTAATTTCAAGCCAAAATAAGCATAAGGATTATAAACAGTATATTCTGCATTTAAACTTCCTCCTAAGCTAAAACCATATGCTAATCTGGAATCATCTGATGTAGAAGAACTAGCCATAGCATCCACAGATGGGGTGCAACTTATAGAAAACGTTTGAACAGAAAAACCATATAGCATTACTGGAAACAAGGCAATTACCAAAGTTATGGCAAGAATACCTGCTAAAGCTCCACCTGCTATTATTTTATTTTTTCTCCTCATTTTTTTCAAAACCCGTTTTTTTAGATTTCAGATTGTTACTGAAGAAAAGAGGGGAATGAATAAAAAGGATATAGGTATAAGTTTCTCCTTAATCTTGCATCAATGCTTTATTTCCAAAATTTTATCTTAAAATACCTTTATACAACATTTTTTTTTCCAGTCTAGCATGCTCTTACATGCTACTTCTTTTCATTTTAGAAAATCGAAAAAATCGAAAGATTTAAATAGTCAACTCAATATATGTTAATTAGTGATATGTCAATTATAGATTGACATTAAGAACAATGAAAATAATTATACTTGGAGGTTGATATTCATGACTGAAATTGAAGATAAAAAAATTGAAGTCAAAAAAGAATACTCTCAATTGGAAGTAGATGCTCATGATGAGAAAATCACTGATGCTGGAAAAAAAGGTGAAATGACCACGCGCAGGACGGGTCCCTTATCGACCTTCGGAACGATAGATCGATTCTTCAATGACATGACTCGATGGTTTGATGATTTTTTTTGGAGGTCATCAAGATTCTGGGATTTCGAACCTTTTAGCTTGAAAATGATCGATGATGACCCTTTTTTCAGGACTCCCTTATCCAACATTACTGAAGATGAGTCGGGGTATCATTTGACTGCGGAATTACCTGGTTTAGAAAAGGGTGATTTGGAGATTAGCATTCACGATGGCACGCTTGAGATTAAAGGAGAGAAAAAGGATGAGCTAGAAGATAAAAAGGACGGCTATGTTCGAAGGGAATATTCCAGTTCAAGCTACTATAGAAGCTTCAAGCTCCCTGAGAACATCGATGATGATAAAATCGACGCACGTTTCGAAAAAGGGATTTTAAAGCTGGATCTTCCAAAGAAAGAGGTTGCGGAAAAAGAAAACAAGAGAATTGAAGTTAAATAATTTTTTTCCTCCTTTTCATATTTTTCTTTTTTTCTTATTCTTATATTTTTTTTGCAAGTACAATCATTACCTGTTTATTAAATACCGTATAAAGTTTATTATATAAGATGTTGATAATAACAGGTTCTAAAAAGTGAATGGCCTTCTCATAGGGGGGTATTTCAATTTCAAGAACCTCGCATCAACTCCATCCGAGATAACGAAACAGATAAATTTGCAGTATATTGCCTAAAAAAGATTAATCTTGAAGCATCAACAAAACTAATAATTTTATTTGGAAATGTATATTTGTATAATAATACGCCCATTGGCGCTATAAACTGAATATCGAAATGATGATCTTAATCTATAAGTATTTTGGACATGTGCGGCTGATGATTCTTATTTTTATCATGATATTTTATAAAATAATTGAAGGTCACTTTATAACTTGGAAATATATATTAAGTGTATTGGATAATAATTATTTTTATATCAGAAAAAGATCTATAAGAAAAATATTTGTTAATAAATAATGCCTCCTGATTGTAAATTTGTTTTTGTTACTGGCGGTGTCATGAGTGGTATCGGCAAGGGTGTCGTTACGGCAAGCTTGGGAAAGCTTTTTCAATTTCGCGGGTTTAAGGTATCGGTGGTTAAGATTGATCCTTATCTCAACGTGGATCCAGGAACTCTAAATCCTATTGAGCACGGTGAGTGTTTTATTACTGAAGAAGTATGGGATTTTAAACCTGTTATAGAAACTGATTCTAAATTTGAATCCGATGAGAAATCATATAGAATTTCAGAAATTGATCAAGATTTTGGAACTTACTGTCGCTTTTTAGGAATTGAAATGCACCCCAGCCATAACATTACCTCGGGACAAATCTACCTTTCAACGATTTTGAGGGAACGGAGGGGAAAGTTCTTGGGAAGGACTGTCCAGATAATCCCCCATTGCACAAACATGATAAAAGAAAGATTGCTCAGTATTGCTAAAGAGGAAGATTTAGATGTGTTACTGATTGAATGTGGTGGAACCGTTGGAGACTTGGAATCTGGTATCTTCTTGGAAGCCTTTCGACAATTAAAATTAGAATTACCCAAGAGACATACAATATGTGTTCATGTTACTCTCGTTCTATATTCTGAAGCTATAGGACAACAAAAATCGAAGCCAAGTCAACATTCCGTGAAAATGCTTCAAAGTGCAGGCATACAACCGGATGTGCTCGTCTGCAGGAGCAAAAAGGCGTTGGCAGAAGATATTAGAAATAAATTATCAATGTTTTCGAGCATTCCAAAGGAAGCGGTCATATCGAATCCTGATTTAGAAAGTGTCTATGAACTACCAATTTTATTTGAACAGCAAAAGCTAGGAGATCTCGTCTGTGAAATGTTAGATCTCAAGGCAAAATTGGTTTCGTTCAGCAAGGTGAATAACTATTCAGAATGGTTAGTAATGGTCAACATGTTCAAAATCGATAAGCCCGTAATCAGGATTGGCATGCCCGGAAAATATTTTAACATTTCAGATTCATATATTTCGATAAATGATGCATTAACCCATGCCGCTGCTCATCAGGGCTATAAGGCGGAATTAAAGATGATTAACATCTCAGAAGAGATAGACATCGAGGAACAATTACACGATTGCGATGGCATCCTTTTAACCCCCGGATTTGGTGTAAGAGCGGTTGAAGGAATGATTAAGTGTGCGCAATATGCAATGGAAAATAGAGTTCCTTTCCTTGGGATTTGTTTTGGCGCGCAACTTTTTTACGTGTCTTTTTGTCGCAAATATCTCGGCTTAGAGGGCGCGAATTCTACTGAAATCGATCCCGATACACCTTTTCCTGTCGTTGACATGTTAGAAGAACAAAAAAATATCACTGAGAAAGGAGGAACCATGCGCTTAGGTGGTCAGAAAATTATTATTCAAAAAGGAACGAAATTGCACGCGGCCTATGAAAAAACTGAAATTATGGAACGCTTCAGGCATCGTTATCATATCAATTCTAATTACATGGAAGATGCCGAAAAAAAAGGGCTTATCGTGTCAAGCAGGGACGAGACGGGACAAATAATAAATAGCATCGAATTGGATAGAGAAGATCATTGGATGGTGGGCACGCAATTCCATCCCGAATTTAAAAGTAGACCGTATAAACCAAGCAAGTGCTACATGGCATTCATAAAAGCATGTATTGAAAACAGGTATCTTTTAAGAAAGTCTACCGATATTTAAAAATTAGTGAAATTCTGGATATATCAGAAGAAATACACCTGATATCATATTAAAGTAAAAATTTAAAGGAATTTTTTTCCTATTCCATACCATGTTAAATAAATCCCGGTTAACATTAATATCCCTCCCACGATTGCCCATAAATCCCTAATTAGTTTAATGTCAAGAAAATGCACGAGCATTGCAAATGATGCAAACGCAAACGTTTCTACTATCCCAATTATGTATATTTTCCACCTGTTTATGATCATTTTATTCTCATTTCTTCTTTTAAATATAGTGAGTGTTTTGAGCGAATATAAGATGAAGATGGCAAGACTCAAGTTAATAAAAATCGTACTATATATGAAGAACCCCAAACTTACGACAGGATACCATTTAGTCTCTTCATTAATCACCACACTATTTGGTATGAAAAAAATTACAACGTATAAGGTGCTCAGAACAATAATATATGCAAATTGTATTTTCGTAGTTTTAATATTTCCTTTAATTTCATAATACATTGCTATTGCAAAAATTGCGATAAAACTGGTTCCTGCATATATGATATAGATGGTAAAGATATACAGAACGCGGGTTATTACTTCATGATGGATGAGTGCATAAACATAGTTAATTATGAGACCAATACTACAAAAAAGATAATAAATGCTGAAAATTAACCTTTTTCTGTTAATATCTTTTTTTTTTTTAAGAAGCTTGAACGCTATGACAAGATAGAATGCTACCATGAAACTCTGTACAACAAAAACTGTTATGAACCTAAAAATGGTTAATTGAAAGAGCAATTCTATTCACTGCTTCGATACTTATTTTTAAATAATATAGGCTAAAAATAAAATTAATAGATATATCAAAATTAATACCTAATTATAAAAATCTTTTTTTTTATAAAGTTCTAAACTCATTTTTATTTTTTGAAATCTTCTATTGAAATGTGAAGGTTGGAACATTATGTTTTGAATTCGTTTAAATTGAGCGAAAAAAATAGTTGTTTGTTGAATATCGTTGGCGAAATGACCCTTTGTTTTGAGAAAATCAATGAATGGAGTTGAATAGTGCTATTTACAAAATGATCAAAACCTTTATAAACAAAGCGAGAGAATTTGAGCACCGTTTTTGTCGGTTGAAGATTAGTTTAAAAAAATATGTTTTTTTCAAGATTTTTAGAATTTTTAGAGAAATAGAAAAGGTAAAGGATATTATTTATAATAATTCCGCTATTGCGTTATATATCTTAGGAACGTTCATTTCGAAGTAATTAGTTAAAATTCCGATTAAAAATTCCACGTAATTTCCTGTAAGATCAAAAGGAAAGTGTTCTTTGAGGTTTTCTTCAATTTCTTTTGTACTTATTTTATCTCCCTTGTTTACAATTGGTTTCATCTTGTTTGATAAAATATAGGCTTTTCTCACGTCATTTTTAAGGTTAATCAAGCTAAATCTAGCATCGTCTTCAGAAAAGAAATTTTGAGCGATATCCTTTTCTATTCTCAATTTTTTTTTTATCAGGATGTTACCGCCATCGTTGATAATTTCTTCTCCCTTAAGAACAAGATTTTCTCCATAATCTTCTTTATTTTTATTATACTTATTGATCGTGGAAAAAGAAAGGTTTAACTTGAATGAGTTTTCTGTTATAAATTCAAAAAAGCTCATTAAATGTTTATTTATATATTGTTGCTGGTAAATTAATAAAATGGATTTTCTTGAAAAAATTCCTTTAAGAATGTATGTTAGCGACCATGGTGTCAAATTATATCGTATTAAATCCATGTCAAATTCACTTATTTTTAAGTCCAATTCATTCATGTGAATCTCTTCAAATGATCCATTTTCTTGTAATATATTTACTTTACTGGCGCTCTCTTGTGTGAAATAGGTATAATCCTTTTTTAATATAAGCTCTTTCTTGTGATTTCTTATTAAAAAGCGTATCATGTCAGAATCCGACTGGATTCCGTGATAATTCTTTATATCAACTAAATCCTTGCTCAACTCGTTATTTAAGTCCACACGGAGAGCTTTATTTTTTTTATCCATATGCCTGAAATGTATCTTGTTTTTCTAATACTGATTTTTTAGAACTTTTTTTTATAGATTATACAATAACCTTTCTTGATAAAATTTATTGATAATCTACTAGTATCTAATTTTCGATATCTTTAAATATTATTGAATTCATTTGAATATTATTGCATAAAT